>NZ_AZAX01000017.1:0-11565 GCF_001021175.1 Marinitoga sp. 1155
AACAAGACAAATATTCGAAGAAAAAGTAAAAGAATTAATATGGCACAACGCAGCAGGACAACCAGGATTAACCAATGGACTTGCATATGATTTAGTAATGAAAAAAGCAAAAGGAGAAAAAATAATAACAGAAAAACATTTTGAAAAAACATTATATGATTATATAAGGAAATACATAGATAAAAACATGGAAAATATAATATCAAAAGCGAAAAAAGAAAAAGAATTAATGATGAAAATATTATTTGAGCCAGAAAGCGTTGAATTTGATATAAGTGATGATAGAATAAAATTCCTATATTTAAATGGGGTAATAGATGACTGTGACGGTAAATGTTGTGTAAAAGTACCGTTATATTATAAAAAATTATACAATCATTTCAAACCACAAATTAACGGAGAAAAAAATTATATGGCAACAATAAAAGATACAATAAAACCATATATAAAAGAAGATGGAAGCTTGGATTTAAACAAATTGATGAAAAGGTATATAAGATACATAAAAGAACGAGGAGCAGTAATGTTCAAAGGCAGAAACTATTACGAAGGAGTATATCAATACAATCTTGATCAATTTCTTGGATTATATGTAGAAGCTGCAGATGGAAAAGTATATCCTGAAACACATGTTGGCGGAGGAAGGATAGACTTATTAATAAATATGCGTAACAAAGAATATTTAATAGAAATAAAAGCAAACATAACAGGAAATGATTATGAAAAAAGTAAAAAACAAATAAAAGAATATATAAAAAGAAAAGGGTTAAAAGAGGGATGGTTAATAATATATTCAAATACAATAAAAGATTTTGAATATATATTAGAAGAAGAAAATGGAGTCAAATTACATATATGGTTTATCAAAACAAACTTTGAAAGTCCATCTAAGGTAAAATAAATGAAATTGATTAATTTAAACGGATATGAAAAAACGAGGCATTTTGCCTCGTTTTTAGAATTTAGATTATTTTCCCATATAACTGAAATATACTGACATTCTATAACCATCTCTAAATATTATAAATCCTATATAATCACCTTTTTTGATTTTTGATACTAATTTTTGAAATTCCTTAATGGATTGCAATTTTTCACCTTTTCCGTTAACGTACATTTCCATAATGATATCGCCTTTTTTGATATTTACATATTGTGCTTCTGATCCGTCTTTTACATCTTCAACCATTACGCCATACATATCTTTTGGAAGTTTATACTCATTAATATCTTCTGGTGTTAAATCGCGTACTTTTAATCCAAGATAATAATCATTTGTAGCTTTTGCAAATTCAGCTCTTTCGGCTAAAGTTATTTCATAGGTTATTTCTTTGCCTTTTCTATTAACAACAACATCTATTTTTTCACCAGCTGGATATGTTTTTACTATGTATACCAATTCATCAGCGCTGTTTATTTCTTTATTATCTATTTTTACAATAACATCACCCGGTTTTATTCCCGCTTTTTGTGCAGGAGAACCTTTTTCAATATCACTTACAAATGCACCTTTATTAACCTTCAGTCCAAATGTTTTAGCCAGTGTTTCTGTAACATTTTGTATATATACACCCAGATAAGCTTTTGAAACTTTTCCGGTGTTTATTAGAGCTTCTGCAAAGCGTTTTGCAAAATTAATAGGTATAGCGAATCCCAGATTTTGTCCTTCTGTTGGATTTATTATTGCTGTATTAATACCTATAACCTGAGCATGTATATTTAGTAAAGGACCACCACTGTTCCCTGGATTAATTGCAGCGTCTGTTTGGATTAAATCAGCATAATATCCTCTTCCATCAGGTTTTGGAATTTTTCTATGAATGGCACTTACAACACCTAATGTTACAGTATGTTTGAATCCCAGAGGATTACCTATTGCTATAGCCCATTCTCCTATCTGAATATTATCTGAGTCTCCGAGCTCTATAACAGGCAATACATCTTTTGTTTTAACCTGTAATACTGCTATGTCCAAATCTTTATCTCCGCCTACATAATTTGCTTTATACTTTTTTCCCTTTAGTGTTGTTATTGTAATTTCATCAGCATTTTCAACAACATGATAATTTGTCAGGATATATCCTCTTTTATCAAAAATAAACCCTGTTCCAAGAGCTTTAAATTCTCTATCCTGTGTCCATGGAGATTCACCAAAAAATCGTTTATAAAAATCCTCAAAAAAAGGATCTATTGAAGCTTTTCTATGTCCAACCGCTTCAATATTAACTACAGCCGGTGCAGCTTCATTAACAACATTTACCACTGGTGAAACATAATCTGGATTCACAAATGCAAAGGATGATACTACCAACAATAATAGCATTATTGACATAACCATTTTTTTCATCCTATCACCTCCATTGGTAATCTTCTAAAAATATTTTCGCTTACTTTTCTTAGAATTTCCTTAGAAAATAATTAAATTAATCTAACAGTATTTTGTTAATTTTATAAAGTATATTATGATTATCATCCATTGTACGACACACAGCATTCTTAAACTTTAATTCTTTTTTTATTTTTAAAGGTTCTCCTTTTAATATGAATACATTTTCTCCTAATGTTGAAACTTCAAAGGGATCATGTGTTACCATAATAACAGTATAATGTTTTTCTTTCTGTATATTTTTAAATTCCTCCATAATTTTATATTTTGTTGATATGTCCAGTGACGAAAATGGTTCATCCATTAAAATAATATCCGGATCATAGATTATAGTTCTTAATATATTTATGCGCTTTTTCATCCCTCCTGAAAGTTCATCTGGATATTTATATAATACGTTTTCATCAAGATTTAGTAATTTTAAGAATATCTTTATCTCTTCATAAGACACATTCTCTTTAATTAATTTAATATTTTCATATG
The DNA here is from genome assembly GCF_001021175.1 of Marinitoga sp. 1155. Classification (NCBI taxonomy): domain Bacteria; kingdom Thermotogati; phylum Thermotogota; class Thermotogae; order Petrotogales; family Petrotogaceae; genus Marinitoga; species Marinitoga sp. 1155. Next base: position 2,870 of record NZ_AZAX01000017.1, read on the forward strand.
TGCTTAACCATGGAACAAGCCTGTCATCCTGAAAAACATATCCAATTTTACCGTGTATAGCTATTTCACCAGCATCCTTTTCTATAATTTGAGATAGTGTGTTTAATATTGTGGTTTTCCCAATCCCGGATTCTCCAAGTAGTATATTTATTTTTTTCTTTTCAAAAACAATGTTAAAACCGGATAATATGACGTTCTCTCCAAAATTTTTGTTCAAATTTTTTATAATAACATTTTCTGTATTTTTCTTTTCTTTTTGATTAACAGGTTTATTAACGGCAGTATTTTTTGACTTTTTGACTATTTTTTTTCTTTTTCTTTTTGACAGGAGTTTGATTAACTTTTCCGAAATCAACCCAAATATAGACAACAATATTGTATATGCAAAAACTCTATCTGTATTTAAAGCTATTTTAGAGAAAGCAAGACTTACGCCAAGTCCTTTATCACCGGCAAGGAATTCACCAATTACTACAGATTTCCACATACTACCAGATATCATATTTAAAGTTGATTTCAAAAAGGGAATTAAAGAAGGAAAGTATATTTTTAAAAGTATTTTCTTTTTACTTATATTGAAAACCATAGCCATCTCGATTAACTTTTTATCTGTTGATTTAATACCTTCAGAAATATTTAATACTATTACAGGAAATATAACCATAAAAGCAACAAATACTGGTGTATAAAAACCTATTCCAAACCATAACATTGCTATTGCAATATACGAAACTACTGGTGAACTTTGAATTAGCATTAAAGATGGTCTGAATATATTGAAAAAATTTTTACTTAATCCAGAAATGAGACCGATAGGTATTCCTATTAATAATGAGATAAAAAAACCTGTTATTATTTTTAGAAAAGTATTTAATAAGTCTGAATAAAAGGTGTAATCCTTAAATAATTTCAACATTTCCATAAAAACATTATAAGGAAATGGTATTAAAAGAGGATTATTAGTTAAAATTGCGATAATTTGCCATATTATAATTATCAATATAATTCCAATTATTGTATATCTTTTCATTTTGCCTCCAATTAATCAAAGTACTCTTTTATTTTTTTTGCAACCTTTTCATTTTTTATAACCTTATTTATTTCCTCCCAGCTGGCATTTGCGATATTTTTTATAGAACCAAAATGAGAAATTAACATTTTTTTTCTTTTTGGCCCAATTCCTTGAATATCATCAAGCTTGGACTTTTCAAATCTTTTGGTTCTTAATTTTCTATTCAATGTTATAGCAAATCTATGTGTTTCATCCCTCATAAAAATCAACATTCTTAAAACGGGATGGTCAAGGGGAAGATGTAAATCTTTAATTTCTCCAGGAAACACTATTCTTTCATCTTCTTTTGCTATTCCGATAACATCAACATCATTTAATGTATATCCTATTTCATTTAAAGCTTTAACAGCAGAATTAACCTGCCCTTTTCCACCATCTATGAATAATAAATCAGGAAGTGGATGTTTGGTATATCTTCTTTTTATTATACTTTTTATTGATTCAAAATCGTTAGGTTCTTTGAACTCATTGAGTCTGTATCTTCTATAGTCTTCTTTTTTTGGTTTCCCATTTTCAAAAGTGATTAAAGAACCTACAGTATACATCCCCTGTAAATGTGATATATCAATTCCTTCGATTCTATATGGTATTTTCTTTAAAGATAAGATTTCCTTTGCCTGTTTTAAAGTGTTTCCCAAATCTATTTGCTTTTTTACTTCTTCTTCTAAATTTCTTGTTGCAATAACATATAATTCTTCGCTTTCACCTTTTAAATCTTTAATTTCATTTAATCCGTTATTTTTTAGAAAATGAAGAATTTCTCTGTCTATAGAATTATCAAAATCTTTAATCCAAATTTCCTGTGGTATAATATTTTTTCTTATTATATAATATTGATGTATAAATTCGTTTATATTACCCTCAATGGTAAAGGTTAATTTTGAGATTATATAACCCTGTCTTATAATTAGCAGAATTACAACAGGATATTCATTATCTCTAGCAAGTATATCTATATTTTTATTATGAATCATTTCAACTCCAATTGGAACAAACAATTTATCAAGCTTATAAAGCAAATCCCTTAATTGAGCAGCTCTTTCAAAATTTAATATTTTCGCATACTGTTTCATATTTTCTTCTATATATTTTCGTATGGATTTTATATTCCCTTTTAAAAATCTTTTTATCTTACCAACAGCTTTTTTATATTCTTTCTTATCAACATCAACATAACATGGTGCAAAACACTTTCCAAGATGAAATAAAAAACATGGCTTTGTTTTTTTGTTGAGTTTTCTTTCACATGTTCTGACCTTATAAACCCATTGTATTATTTCTATTATTCCGCGCACCATTCCAACGTTGGAATAAGGTCCATAAAATTCTGCATTTTCTCCTTTTTTTGTTCTAACTAATTTTATTTGTGGAAAATCTTCCTTTGTTATAGCAATATAAGGATACATACGTGTATCCTTTAACAATATATTATATTTCGGTTTATGTGTAAAGATTAAATTTGATTCGAGAATTAACGCTTCATCTTCATTTCTTACAACAATGTAATCGAGATATTCTGCATTCTGAATAATAGCTTTAACCTTTTCATTTTTTTTCTGATTCGATTCATTAAAATAAGAAGATAATCTCTTTTTAATTCTTTTCGCTTTACCTATATAAATAGGTTTTGAATTTTTATCTTTAAAAATGTATACTCCCGGTTCATCAGGAATATTTTTCAGGACATTTCTATCGAGCATGTTTTCTCCTCTTTTTATTTTCATACATGTTTTTATCAGCTTTTTCGAACATTTCATCTATTGTAATATTATCATCTTTGAATTTCATGCTTTTCCCTGCAGATACGGAAACATTATATATTTTTAAGTCTGCCTTTATTTTTTCTTCAATTCTTTTAATAATATCATCAAGAATTTTTTCATCTTTTGTGCTGACTAAAATAACGAATTCATCACCACCATATCGTATAGCAAGATCAGATTTTCTTACAGAATTATTTATTATTTCTCCAACTTTCTTTAAGACATAATCTCCTGATTTATGACCAAATTTATCGTTTACAGGTTTAAAATTGTCAAGATCCAGAACAATTATTCCAAAATCTTTACCAATATATTCTTTCAGCTTTATTACCTTAGGTATTATTTCAACATAATATCTTCTATTTAATAAACCCGTTAAAGAATCTGTGAAAATATATTTTCTTGCTCTTAGCATATCTCTAAAAGATAATAGCAATGATATTCCAAAAGTTATATTATTTATATAAAAGATGTCAATATTAAACAAATTAAAAATGCTAAAAGTATATATCGATATGTCGGTTACTGGTGAAGTGATGTATAATCCAAATCTTATTATTAAAATAGCTAAAAATCTCATTCCATTACTGGTAGCACCAGTATAATCATTTAGCAAAATATTACGTATTATGGCTAAAATTCCAAAAAGAATCAGCACAAATATTACTATATGTGTTCTTATATCTCTATAATAAACAACAGATGCAGTTCTCACATTCCGTCTTTTCAATGCTATGCCACACCCTTTCTCCAATAGGGTTTTTTGTTCCTCCTAAATATGATGCCAACTGTAAGTGCAAACATTTAATGCTTTCAAAATTTTTAACACCACCTATTCCTATATTTTCAAATCTCTTAATAATCCATATTTCTTGATCTTTTAAAAATGCATTTCTCTTTTCTTTTTCTTCGAGATGAGCATTTAAATATAATTCTTTTAAATTTTCATTGTTTTTAATTTCTTCTTCCCATTCTTTTATCTTGCCAGAAGCTTCCAGTTTTCCAACTTCTTTTGTTAAATGAGGGCAGGTTAACCAATAGAGGGTAGGAAAGGGTTTTCCATCTTTTAGTGGAAAACTCTGTATTACCTGTGGGAAACCAAATGAACATCTTTTTGGTATTGATATTATTTCATGAGGTTCTCTGTTTATTTGTTTTTCTATTATTTCTATATCCTTTTTTGTAGGAGTAGTGATATCCATCCAGAATCTTCCTCTCTTGAAATTATATTATATTCCTTTTCAAATATTCTGTTAATTATTTCTTTTTCTCTTTCTTTGTTTATTCCTGATAATATTAAATAACCATTTTCATTTAATATTTCATCTAATTTTTCATCATTGAGTAATCGTATCAATATAGGAACAACAATATTTGCTATTATTATATCGAATTTTTCTTTTTCGATTTTAGAAAGCAAATCTGATTGTTTTACACTTATATTCAACCCATTCAATTCAAATGTTTCCTTAGCTTTTTCGACTGCTAAAATATCATAATCTATGGCTAAAACTTTATCTGCTCCATGTATTTTAGAAATTATAGATAATATACCTGTGCCTGTTCCTATATCAAGAACATCTGAGCCATTGTCAACAACCTTCATTAAATTTTTAGCAGCTAACTTTGTAGTTGGATGCAATCCAGTTCCAAAAGCTGTGCCAGGTATTATCTTTATTATTTTCACGTTATCCGGCAAATCATGCTCTTTATCCGGGTCAGGTATTATCCAGATATTTTTGATAAATTCAAATGGTTTCAATGAATCACGCCATGGTTTTAACCAATCATCTTCTGTAATGTCTTTTTTCGAAAGTAATTCAAGATTATCTTTTAAAAAGTCTATAACATGAGTTTCAGGATTTTTTTTGTTAATATATACTTTTATAACATTCTGTCCTTTTGTTGGTTTGTCAATATAATAATTTTTAAAATCATTTAATGAAAAAAATGTTTCCATACTCTCTTCCATGTGCTTTGGTAATACAAAAATATACTCTAAAAATTCCATTATTATCACCTCAATAATAAGTATAACATTTTCTTTTAAATTTTTGTAAAACTATGCATGAAGAATAAAATAATTTATTATAATTTAGCACGACAAAAAAACCAGCCATCTGGCTGGTTTTTGTTAAGCTGTCTTTCTGGCTTTTGCCCTTATTACACAATCATCTATACTTACTTCCCCACGTATAACACCTTCAGCAAATAATTTGCAATTAGCATAACCACATGCGCCACAATTCATATTTGGAAGATCATTTAAAACTTCTTTTGGAGTATTATATATTATTTCAGTATTTTCTATTTCCTCTAATATATCCTCTCTCTTAACCAATTTTTCCATAACATATCCCATAATTAATATTGCGGGAATTGTTAAAGCATATCGTGTTAAAGCAAATGATAATCCTAAAAAACTCGACTCAACCATAAACATAACGACTTTTACAACAGCCCATGAACTTATGATAATCACAAGATTTGCAATACTTGCACCTTTTAAAAATAAAGCCTGTGCTACTGGAAATGCTGCATATATTGGACCTGCAGATATGGCTCCTGTAAAAATGGATAAAAATTTACCCTTAATTCCGGATTCTTTCCCAAAATGCTTCATTATAACTTCTGATGGAACCCAGACTGTTATTAAAGAAGAAATAATAAGTATTGGTGGCATAACCTCAATCATTTCTATTAAAAAGCCCTTTGTCATTTCAAGACCTTTAAAAAAGATTTCAGGTTTTACAAAAAATGCTATAGTATAAAGAATTATACTGATAAATATTAATTTATTATTTTTTATTAAACTTATTATTTTTTTCATAATATCACCGCCATTCCTGAAGCTATTAATATTGCAGCTACAAAACTAATCCATAATCTATGCAAAGTAAATTTTTTACCAAAATATTTGATTTCAATTGGTATTGTTGCAAATCCAACCATTGTTAATGTTGTAATAAATGCTGAAATTGCCGTTAAATTCGCTCCACTTTGATAAAGTGATTTAGATAAAGGAAACGCTATAAATGCTGGAATTATTGTAAGAGCACCTATAACTGCACCATAAACAGTACTTAAAAATTCGTTTGAATTACCAAGTAATTGTTTTATTAATTCTGGTGGTAATATAGCTAATACTAAACCAACAAGAGCCATAACACCTATAATTTCAACAAAAGTTTTGACAAGCAAATTTTTTGATAAAATTAAACTTTCTTTTGTTTTTTCCTTGCTTTTAAAAATTGACCAGATTAAAAATATCGCTGCGATTAAAATTAGAACTACTGTATTCATAAATCAACCTCCCGCTGTTTTATTTTTTTGTTATCTGTATTATAATAAAATAAAAAAAATAAAACCGTGATTTTATTCACGGTTTTATTTCAAATATTCTTTTTGAATTAGTTTACTTCCTCAATATACTTCGCTTCTTTACCAACAAAAATAACTATGAATTTTTTCATCGTTTCATTTTTTGTATTTAATTCATATGATTTCTTGTATTTTTCTATTTGTTCTTTTGCCTGTTTTATTTTTCTTTTTAATTTTTCTTCTGTGTATTCTTTTTGTTTTATATATTTTACTTCTATTATCGCTTCATATGGTACTTCTTCGTATCTTTTGAACATTGCTATGTCTATATACCAATTTTCTACTGGATATTCCATTTTTACCATTGCATATGGCGTTAATACTAAATAACTATACATTATTGCTTTTATGTATTTTTCATCTAATCCCATGAATATTCTGTTGTCCATTTTGCTTAGTAGGTTTTCTATTTCTTTGGCAAATGGCTCTATTTTTCCATCTTCTAATATCGTTATTATTGCATTTTCTATTTCGTCTGTGTCTATATATTCCGTTAACCTTTCTTCTATGTATTCTGTGAAGTATTCTGAGAATATTTTTTTCATTGAATAATTTGGTATTTTTAAATATGTCCTTAATCCTTCTTTTTCAAATGTCATAAACCCAAGATAGAATAATAATGATTTTATATCTTTTATTTCTATCCTTTTTCCTGGATTGAACATTGTTGTTAGTTCTGGTAATGTTGTTCTTTCTGTTAATAGTATTTCATTTAGTAATTTACCTATTATTTTTTTCGGACTTTCTTTTGCTTCTTGTTTTTCTTTTTCTGTTAGTTCCTTTTTGTTGTCTTTGTCTATTTTTACTCCAAGTAATTCTCCTAAGCTAAATAGATTCTGTACTTTTTTGTAATCACTCATTATGTTGTCATCTATTATTTTTTCTGGTGGTTTTTTTGTTCTTCCATATTGTATTATGAAATAAAATACCATATCTGGATTATATACTTTTGCTTTTACTTCTTTATTGAATCTATATCCATTATAATTTTCTTGCATTTCTTTTAATAATTTTTCTGAATATATGTCATAATATTCCAATAATTCTTTTACTTCTTCTTCTTTGAATCCAAGCATTTCATTGAATTCTGGTGCTAATGTTATATTCATTGTTATATTAAAACCACTGGTTAATGAGTCTAACATTATTGGACTTACTCCTGTCATGAACAGTCTTTCTATTATTGTTTGTGTTCCTTTTTTTATTTCTTCATAGAATTTCCTTACAAATCCATGTTTTGTTACGCTATCTTTGAATAAATCAAGGTTAAAACTCAATAATTCATTTGCAAAGTGGTCGTATTCGTCTATTAATAAGTATATTGGTTTGTCAAGTCGTTTTTTTGATGCTGCTAAAAATTCTCTTAATATATCTGCTGGTTCTGTATATTCTTCTTTTATTATAATATTTTTATCGTATTGTTCATTAAATGTCGTTAGAGAAGTAATTAAAACACTTTTAAAACTTCTTATTAACACATCTCTATCTTCTGTTTGAACTCCTGAAAAATTCATGTATAATATATAATAACTGTTTTTTAGTGAAGTTGGATTTTTTCCTATATATAAGTCTTTAAATAACGCTTCAAACTTATCTGCATAATTGACATCATAATACTTTGCAAGTGTATCTAAGAACAATGTTTTTCCAAATTTCCTCGGCCTTAAAAATACAATATTTTTTTCATTTAATGATTCTAATTTTTCTATATATTCTGTTCTATCTATGTAATAGTAGTTTTGCATTATTACTCTTTCAAAATTTTGTTCTCCATATGGTATTTTTTTTCTCATGGCTCACCTCCGTATAACATACCTTCGGTAAAGATTAGGATAAAATCATTTTATTTTAAAAAATAAATTCTCAAAATTAAAACATTTCAATATTTTCAAAAAAATATTCACTCCTCCTTCTACCCAGTTATTGTTTTATCTTCGACGGATTTTCAAATTTAGTTTTTATAAACCATATATGTAATTTTATCCCATTTTCTTCTTCTAAATTATATTCAAAATCTTTTATTGTATTTGAATATATTATTAGCCATCCTTCTTTTAGCCCTTTACTTTTTATATATTCTTTTATTTGTCTTTTGGCTATTTCGTATTCATATTTTATTATATTTGCTTTTATTTCTATTAAATATTCTTTGTTATGTATGTTTATTAATAAGTCTATCCTTCCTCCGCCAACATGTGTTTCTGGATATACTTTTCCATCTGCCGCTTCTACATATAATCCAAGAAATTGATCAAGATTGTATTGATATACTCCTTCATAATAGTTCCTGCCTTTGAACATTACTGCTCCTCGTTCTTTTATGTATCTTATATACCTTTTCATTAATTTGTTTAAATCCAAGCTCCCATCTTCTTTTATATATGGTTTTATTGTATCTTTTATTGTTGCCATATAATTTTTTTCTCCATTGATTTGTGGTTTGAATCTTGCATATAATGCTTTGTAATACAACGGCACTT
>NZ_AZAX01000018.1:0-47499 GCF_001021175.1 Marinitoga sp. 1155
TTAGTATGAACGCAATAGGCAATGGTAAAAATGGAATAACCAGAAGAAAATGGGGAGATAGAAATAGCAATGATAAAAAGATACGAAGAAGTGCCATATGAAGCGATAATAGAAGTAAAATACATAAAACAAAAAGGATACACAGAAGAAAAATTAAAAATGAAAATAAAACAGGCAAAAGAACAAATAGAAAAATACAAGAAATCATATGAATTAAACACAAAAAATGAAACGATGAAAAAGTATATAATCGTTTTTGTTGGTAAAGAAGCGAAGTATATTGAGGAAATAAAATAAATCGGGCAATTTCGCCCGATTTATTATTAAATATTCTTTTATTTCTCTTTTACTTCTATTATAATTTCTAACTGCAGTGTTTGATCTCTAAAATTTGGAGGATTTTTTTTCCACATTTCAAATTTTTCTTTGCTTTTGTCAATATATTCTTCGTAACATAATTCACAACTGCCAGAACGATAGAATTTCAAAAATCTTATACTATCTTCATTTTCTATGAGACTATAAGCTTCATCTTCCTCATCAAATAAAACTTTTTTCATTACGTCTAAAGCCTTTTCATCTTTTATTTCATCTTTAAAATATTCTTCAACTGCTTTGTAATTTTCTAATCTTTTAAAGATCCTTTTATGCATATTCCCCTCCTAATAATGATATTTTTCATTGTTATTTATTTTAAATGCTCTATATATTTGCTCTAATAATAATAAAACTGCCATTTCATGTGTAAAGGTCATATTTGAAATTGAAAGCAAAAAATCCGCATTTTTTTTGATATATTCATGATGCCCTAAAGGTCCTCCTATAAAAAATGATATATTTTTTCTTCCTATTCTCCATTTTTCAATCTTATTTGCAAAATCTATTGAACTTAATTGTTTTCCTTTTTCATCCAGAACAACTTTAAAAACTTGGGGTAAAAAATATTTTTCAAATTTTATTTTATCCTGATTTTTATATTCTTCAACTGTTATTTTATTTAAATCATTTGATAATGGTAACTCTACCAATTCAATTCTATCATATTTTTTATTCCACTTTAAATATTGTTCTATTCCCATTTTTATAAACTTTGTTTTGGGTTTTCCTATCACATATATTTTAATCATTAAAATCATCCTTTATTCTTTAGTTTTTTATTCATTGTCCAGATAATTATCCTCCGTAAAAATTTCTGTTGTTGCAATTCCTTTTGTTGCCAATCCCAATAAAAAGGAAAATGTTATTATTTGACTTCCACCATATGAAATTAATGGCAAAGGTACTCCTGTAACAGGCATTATTCCAAGATTCATACCAATATTTTCATACACGTGCAAATATATAATTACTATTGTCCCAAAATATATATATTTCCAGAATTTTCTTTCTGTTTTTTGAGCGTATATATATAATCTATAAATTAATAAAGCATATAAAAATATAATCAAAATAATTCCTAAAAAACCCAATTCTTCACCAATTACAGCTGTTATAAAATCATTGTGGTCTTCTGGAACAAAGTTTGACAGGTTCATAAAACCATTTAAATATCCTTTTCCAAATAATCCACCAGATCCTATTGCCTTAATTGATTGTAATGTATTATATGCGACACCTGCTGCATTTTTTTCTGGAAACAAAAAACCTATTATTCTCGCTCTTTGATAATCTTGCATAAAATAAAACGCAAATGGCATTGAAAACAACATTAAAAATAAAGATGTTTTCCAGGTTTTTTCATGTTGTCCTGAAACATATGTCAATAAAAACCATAATGTAAAGGTGAATAATGTCATACCTAAATCAGGTTGTTTAAAAATCAATGCAAGACCTATTAATGTTGTAAAGGATAATATATAGTATGCTTTTTTATTTTTTTCTGATAAATATTTCGCTAAAATAACCAGCGTAAACATTAAAAATAAGTGAGAAGGTTGAATTCCAACGGGACCTATCCTTATCCAGCGCCTGGCACCATATCTTGCCCGTTCGAAAAACAATACATATATTAATAATAATAATGTTATACCATATAAATGAGGTATTATACTTTTCAAAATTCTTTCTTTCAAAAAATATGTAAAGAAAAAAACTATTATTCCTAAAATGGAAAAGATTATTTGTTTATAATAATTATCTTCTATATATTCGCCATAAGTCGCTGTTCTCACCATAAAAATACCTATAATCAATAAAGAAATATATATTAAAGGAACAATATATTCAAATCTTCTCATTCTTTCAAATGGTTCTACCTTTATCTTCACAGATATTTCCTCCTCAAAAATTCGATAAATTTAGATGCTAAAATAGGATCAAATTGTGTTCCAGAATTTATTTTTATTTCTTCAATGGCATCTCTTATACTTAAAGCTCTTTTATATGGCCTTATTGTAATCATTGCATCAAAACTATCTGCCAATGTTATAATTCTTGAAATGTATGGTATTTCTTTACCTTTTAAGCCATCTGGATAGCCTGTTCCATCCCATCTTTCATGATGATGCCTTACTATTTTTGAATACTCTTCAAGATATGCATTACTTGATAATAACTCAGAACTTTTAACCGGATGTTTTTTTATAATTTCAAATTCTTCATCACTTAATCTTTCTGGTTTGTTTAATATAGTTTGAGGTATAAAAAACTTACCTATATCATGTGTTATACTTGCCCAATATATCTTTCTTATTTCTTCTTTATTTAAATTCAAAAATTCTGCAAATTCTGTAGAATATTTTGCAACTCTCTCAGAATGACCTTTGGTATATTTGTCATAATATTCAAGCGCTTTTATCAATACAAGAATTATATTTTTATGAAAAACACCTTCTTCTTTTGATATTCTTTTCAGTCTTACAAAAGTTGTTGCGATTATACTTAATGATTCTATCAATTTAAGTGTTTCTTCTGAAAAGTCAATATCCTTACTTGTATCTAATGTTAATTGACCAATAATTATATCCTTTATTTTCATTGGACATAAAATACTCTTTTTATATGGTTTAGAACCCTTTTTTAATATTTCATAATACTTTTTTTCCATTAATAATTCATCTCGTTCCATTAAGTTTTCCTTTATCATTATTTTTTCAGGATGTATAAAGATTTCTTCTGGAAATGCTACTTTTTTTAATATATTATAATCATGGCCAAGTGTTGCAACAAAACTCCAATATCCTTTATTTTTTACCAAAATACTGCCATATTCAATACCAGGAATTAACTTAACAGAAATATTCAATATCTCATTGAAAAAATCTTTTTCTTCTATATCTTCTAAACTTAAAGAACTTATTATTTTCATAATATTGTTAAAACGTTCTATATACGTTTCAAGATTGTTATTTAAATCATTTAATTCCTCATTCATAGATGTTAATTCTTCATTCATAGCTGTTGTCTCTTCATATGCTGATTCTAATTTTAAAATATTGTTGTTTATTTCTTTTATCTGTTTATTGAATGCATTTTTAAGATTTTCATACTCCTGAATTTCGAAATTTTCATTATAGATTTCATATTTTGATGTTTTAATGTAGTTTGAAAACTTTTCAAGTGGCTTTATTATATTTTTATTCAAATATTTCATTTCAAATTTTTTTATAATATAATACATTATAACTATTATTATTAAGCCTAAAAGTAGCATTTCAAAAAATACAAAAATTCTATTTCTCAAATTTATTATGAAATAATATTTATTATTATAAAATTCAAAATTTTTATACTTTATTCCAAATATTTTCTCTGGTTTATTTTTTAAGATTTGTTCTCCTTCTACAAGAAGATTTTTTATCTCATTTAATAACGACTCTTTTGATATTTTAAAAATTAACACTCCCTGAAATATATTATAATTTTCTACCATTTTATAAAAATATGGAAATACATAACATATGTAATGTTCATTATCAATAAATATATATTCTCCATTTTTTAGATTTTCTGCTTTTCTCTTTATTGCTTCTTTAATATTTTCTTCTGGATTTATATTTTTTGGATATGCTGAATTTTTTATATCCATAAACGGTTTATAATCAATAACAGCTGATATATAAGAGCTTTTTTCTACTATGCTTTCTAATAAGTTTTCTATATCTACTGAATATGCATAAGTTTGAGTAATAAATTTTATTTCGTTAAGAATTCTTTGTTTCTGCATATCTATGGTTTTTATAATTTTATTATATTGTATCTCCATTCTTTTATCTATCTCTATATGAACAATAAGGATCATTGATATGATCCATATAAAATACATTATTGAAAATGTTAAAAAAAATATTATCTTTAAATTTTTTTTAAACCATTTACTGATAGTAGTTTTATCCTGCATATCTATCTCCCTATTAAATTCTTCTGTCTATACTTTAAGATTGACATATTTATTTTATTTAAAAGCTCTTTATCCTTTACACCTATACCTACATCATTTTTTGTTAAAGGCTCACCATATATTTCAATAGGATATTTTTTCATCAAATATATTGCATTCACCAAATCAAAAAAAGCCCCTTCTGCATTTTTGTTTAAAATAGAATTCAAACATTCTTCATTGGTTTCATATACGGTATAAATAATATCTTTTCCAGATTTTTTCCAGCTCAAAACAGTTTTATATCCCGTTGAATCATTTTTTACAGCAAAAGTTTTCAATTCATTATTTTTATTATCCTTTAATTTTAGAATAACAAGACCTGTTGTTAAATAGGGTATGGAAAAGTTGATATATTTTTTTCTTTCATCGGTTATGTGAATACCCCCTATTATAATATCCATATCATTCAATGCATTTTCTATTAGATCTGGAAAAGAATAAATATATATATCGACCTTTTCATTTAAATCTTTAGAAAGCATCTTTATTATATCAATATCTATACCTTTTAGCAAATATCCCTCTGTGGTTTCTTCAAAGTAGGCATAAGGCTCTGTTAATGCTATTCCAACCTTTAATATAGGAAAAGATATTGTTGTAAGTAAAAGTACAATTACTATTAAAAACTTATTCATTTCTTCACCTTCCTGTTATTTATTATTACAATTATACCATATTTCACTTATCTTAATTCTCAATCACATCAAATCCAAATAAACTAATATTTTATTGCATAATATATAATGATATGTTATAATTACTATAAGCAAATTTTTCAAAGAGTTAAAAATAGATTGTACAAAAATTTAAAAACACAAATATTTTTAAAGGGGGGAATAAGATGAAGAACTTTTTAACATTTTTTTTGGTTTCTTTATTCTTAATTATTGGTGTTTTAGGATTTTCAGAAAACATAACGTTACAATTAAAGTGGTTTCATCAGTTTCAATTTGCAGGATTTTATGCAGCAAAAGAAATGGGATTTTACTCTGAAGAAGGTCTTGATGTTTCAATAATACAGGGAGGACCAACTGTAAGTCCTTTGAAAAATGTGCTTACTGGTAAAGTGGATTTTGGTCTCGAAGGGGCTAATATTATCCAAACAAAAGCTGCTGGAAAAAAAATCAAAGCTATTATGGTTATATTCCAGGAAGAACCTGTAAGTTTTATGTCTTTAAAAAGTTCAGGAATAAAAACACCTCAGGATTTTAAAGGGAAAATTTTAGGTAGCGCTGGTTTCTCTTACTTAGAGTCTCAATTATTGTTGAAAAAAGCCGGACTTTCAAAAAAAGATGTTACATTTAAAAGATGGACATTTAATATGGACTCATTTTATAAAGGGGAATTTGATGTAATTCCTGTATATATAACAAACGAGCCAAATTTAGCAAGATTAGCTGGGTTTGAAGTCAATGTTATTAAACCTTCCGATTATAATATTCACTTTTTTGGAGATACATTATTTGTTTCAGAATCTTACTTAAACAGCCATCCAGATATTGTAAAAAAATTTGTTAAAGCTACATATAAAGGCTGGTTATATGCTATAAATAACAAAGAAAAAATTGTTGATATTATTTTAAATAAATATAATACACAAAAATTATCAAAAGATCATTTATTGTATGAGGCTACAGAAGTTATAAAATTAGTCAAATCTGGTTTAAAATCAGAAAAATTAATAGGAACATTTAATAGAAATGTGTGGAATGAAGTTAATGAAACTATGTATGAATACAAAGTATCAAGGAAAAAAATTGATATAAATGATTTAATTTATGATGAGTTTATAAATAATGTTGCAAAGTAGCCGTAGTTTTTTAAGGAGTTGATATAAATATGATAAATACTTTAAAAAGCAAGATTATTCTATCTATTCTGATTGTTGTTCTGATAATGGTTACTATTATTTTATCTATATATAATCAGGGTATGACAAAAATAATAAATGTTATAGAGGATTCTTTTGATTCTGTAAATAATACAATTTCAACAGCTTTTTCTGATATGAAAGTTCAAACAGAAACATTTATGAATACTACAATAAAAAAAGAGACTGAAAATATTGTAAATAACACTCAGACTTTTGTTCAAGAAAACCTTGATGATTTCAATAACACTATTATAAATGAATTAAAAAACGAGGCAGAAAAATTGGCTCTTTCTGAGATTTCTAAAAAACTAAAATCCAGAATACAAATTATAGAAAGCGATATTAAAACTCAGATTTATAACTATGTTGAAAGTTTATATATGCTACCATCAATAAAAAACTTTTACGATTTATATGATTTTGATTTAGGATCTGCTGAATCTATTGGAAATGATATAGGTACCTTTTTCATAACTACAAATAATAGTAATAATACTGTATTTAAAAAGTTCATACTTACAGATTATAGCGGAGCTATTTTATTGGAAGTTGATAATAATTCGGATATAATATTTGATTCTGGAGATTATATTGATGAAAAATTCTTTTCAAATATTGAAAAAGCCAAAGAAGGGTCTTTTGTAATTTCTGATTTCGATTATAAAACCTTTGATTTTAATATAAGTACTCCTATATTTATTGCAGGAGAATTTAAAGGAATACTGACATTAACTGGTAATTTATTAAAAACTATAAAAACTGCTTTAAAACCTCTGTCAAATAATAGTAAAGTCTATTTATTGGAAAAAAATGGAAAGGTTATATATCCATATTCCAATGAAAAAAAATCCTTTAAAATTGGTGTTTATAGCAAAGAAAACAAGGTTGAAGCTGCACAAAATATTAAGGTGAAAAACCTGGAATTTGTTTTTTATACAGAAGCTCCTATAACTGACTTTAAAAGTAATATAGATTCTATTATTGGAAATTTAATGACAGAAAAACTAAATGATATAAATAATGAGATGACTTCTCAGAAAGAAACAAGTTTAAACAAACTGGATGAAAACATTAAAACCATAGTAAGCAATTATGAGAAAACTATTAAAAATGTTGAAGCCAAATTAAACAGTGAAACAGAAAAATCAAAAAACACTATTATAAAAGAAAAAAACAACACATTTCAATTTTTAATATATATTGGTTTGGCATTTATTATTGCTGGATTCTTTATTTCAGTATTTCTTGGAAATATGCTTTCTCGTGAGATAAAAATCCTAAATAATGAATTAAAAAAGGTCGAAAATGGTGATTTGCGTTTTAAAGTATCTGGCTTTAATAAAAAATCAGAAATTGGACAGATTAGTTTGTCTGTAAAAGATACTGTAAATTCTCTGAGAAATGTTGTCAGAAAGATTATAGACTCATCTAAAAATTTGTCTAATATTATATCTTCATTATTTGATATATCCGGTATATTAAGCAAAACTTCTACTGAACTAAACAACAAAGCTGATAAAATTTATAATAATGCTAACAATACATTTACTTCTGTTAATGAAGTAAGCAATGAAGCAAAAAAGGTTGCTGAACTTTCAAAAAATGTATCTGATTTAATTCAAAATGCTGCGAATATCTCTGTAAACGTTAATAAATCAGCTTCTGAAGGAAAAGAAGATATTAAAAAAATCGTTGATTCTATTTCTAAAATAACAAATGGTGTAACTGAAACAGCAGAAAAAGTAAAAGATCTATCAAAATTTACAACAAATATCGGCGAAATTGTAAATGATATATTATCAATAGCAGAACAAACAAATTTACTTGCATTAAACGCTGCGATAGAAGCTGCAAGGGCAGGAGAAGCTGGAAAGGGGTTTGCCGTTGTTGCCGATGAAATCAGATCTTTAGCGAGCGAAAGCAAAAATACAACAGATAAAATAGCAGAAATATTAAATTCCACTACAGATTATGTAAAAGAAATTGATAATAAAATTGTCGATGTTGTTCAAACTTCCAAAAACGCTGAATCACGAGTATATGAAATTGGTAAAAAATTAGAAGATATATTGACACAAATTGGTGATATCAGTAATATGATGGAAGAAATAACAGATATGTCATCCAATCAAAGTTATTCTGCTGAGGAAATTTCAAAGTCTATTGCTTCTGTGAGTCAGGCAATAGAAAATGTTGTTGATAATATTGATGGGATAACAAAAAATATTGATAACCTTGTTAATATTTCAAACGAAATAAGCTCTGATATGGATTCACTAAACAAAGTTGATAATGAATTTAAAAATCTTATTAAGAGATTTAAAGTATGATAACCATCCAAAAAGTCAAATTATACTTTTTATATGTAAAAAATTATCAACGCCTCACTAAAATAGTGAGGCGTTAAATGTTATAATTACGGTGTCCAAAAAGTCAAATTCACTCAGGCAGCTTGATTGCTTATCCTTAAAATTATTCATTCTCAGCCGTCGCTCAGATTTTTCATCCATGAAAAAGCTTCACTCAAAAAAACGTCCTGTTTTTTTGACGGCTTTCATTCACGCTTAGATTTTTTAGGATAAAAAATCTAAGGGAAAAGGAGAGCGATAGCTCAAATGTTTTTTTAATTAAAATCAAAATTTTTAAACCTATAATCCACCGTAGGTGCGTTAAGGGCAATCTTCGAACCTTCGTTTCATTTGAGACTTTTTAGACAGCCTATGTTATAATATAAATGACAAAAAATTTTCAGGAGGTTATTATGATAAATATTATTGGACCAGGTAGGGTTGGAAAAACTTTATTCAACTGTTTTAAAAAGAAAAATATTTCTATTAAATTATTTTCCAAAGATGATGATAAAAGTAATATTTCTGGCATTGTTATAATAACAACACAGGATGAAAAAATTAAAAATGTATGGGCTGAAATAAAAAATTGCAATATAGAAGCGGTTGGACATTGCAGTGGTATTTTAGATTCAAATTTTTTTGGTGATATTCCTCATTTTTCTATGCATCCTAATTTCCCGTTTTCTTCACCCTTAAAATGTGATGCTTTAAAGAATATAGTATGGGGTATAGAAGGAAATTCTAAAGGAATTGAATATGCAAAAAATTTAATTGATATTTTAGATGGAAAATATGTTATAATACCACAAAATAAAAAAGTTTTATATCATCTGGCTGCAGTTATAGCTTCTAATTTTTCTTATGGATTAATTAAAATGTCAAAGGTTTTATATAATGAAATTGAAATTGATACTATTAACCATTTAATTGACCTTTCCATTATATCTTTAAATAATATAAAAGAAAAAGGTTTAAAAGACGCTTTAACTGGCCCTGTTTCAAGAAATGATACATATACTATAAACAAAGAACGTGAAGAATTTAATAAAATTTTTGGAAATGTTGAAGTTTATGATTTTTTTATAGATTTACTCTATAAAATTAAGGAGGATGAATGATATGAGTATAAAAAAAATACTAAAAATGAAAAATAAAGAAAAAATCGCAATGATAACAGCCTATGATTATATCAGCGCCAAAATTGCAGAAGCTGCTGGAATTGATGTGATTTTAGTTGGAGATTCTGCCTCTAATGTTATGCTTGGTAATGAGGATACTATCAAAATAGGTATGGATGAAATGTTAATTTTTATAAAAGCTGTAAAAAAAGGGGCTCCTAATACATTTGTTGTTGGAGATATGCCGTTTTTGAGTTATCAAATTTCTGAAAGTGAAGCAATAAAAAATGCCGGATTAATATTAAAAGCTGGAGCTGATGCAGTTAAGCTTGAAGGAGGTTATAATGTTGCTCCTTTAATAAAAAAAATGGTAGAATTCGGAATTCCTGTAATGGGTCATATTGGATTTACCCCGCAATCATATAAACAAATAGGTATTTCTTCTAAAGGTAAAACAAAAACAGAAGAAGATTTACTTATAGAAAGTGCTGTTGCACTTGATGATGCTGGCGCATTTTCTCTTGTTTTAGAAATGGTTACAGAACCTGTTGCAAAAAAAATTACAGAATCTATTTCTATTCCAACAATTGGCATTGGTGCTGGAAGATTTTGTGATGGGCAGGTGTTAGTATGGCACGATTTTCTTGGTCTGAATAAAGACTTTGAACCTAAATTTTTAAAAAAATATTTGAATGGTTTTGATTTATTTAAAGAAGCTATTGAAAATTATTCAAAAGAAGTAAAAAATGGTATTTTTCCTGAAATAAAAAATGTTTTTAAACCCATTGAAGGCAGTGATCAAAAATAATAGGGGATAATATTATATATTTTGATACAATAGATTCAACCAATGCATACTTAAAAAAATACTGGAAAAAACTTCCTTCTGAAACTATAGTCTGGGCTTCTAAACAAACAGGTGGTTATGGTAGAATGAAAAGAAAATGGATATCCCAAAGGGGAGGTTTATGGTTTTCTGTATTATTTAAACCAAAAAATCGACCCATGAATCCCTGGCATTATGTAAGGTTATACACCATGTCTATTAAATATGTTTTATCTAAATATAGACTTGAAACAGTTATAAAATGGCCAAATGATTTATTGGTAAATAATAAAAAAATATGTGGTATTTTAGGCGAGGGTATTTATACTGGCAACATCGTTTCTGCTATTATTGTTGGAATTGGACTAAATGTGAATAATATAATTCCAGATGATTTAAAAAACATAGCTACAAGCTATGTTGAAGAAAAAAACAAAGAGTTAAATCTAAAAAAGTTGTTAAAACAGATTAATTCGACAGCATATTATAAATATTATCTAAAATATTTTAAAAAAGATAAAATTTCCATTTTCACAAAGTTATGGATAAAAAATCTTAACATTAGACATGGAGATTTTATAAAAGTAATATCGCAAAGTATTGAAAAACGTGGTAAAATTGTTTCAATACATGGTGATTATTTGGAAATAGATTTTGATGGAAAAATAGAGAAAATTTATGCTGGTGAAGTTTCAGTAAGAAAGGAGCGGATTTAAATGGAGATTAATCCAAAAAAATTAAAGGTATTATTGACTGAAAAGCAAATACTTGAAAAGGCAAAAGAATTAGGAAAGCAAATAACAGAATATTATAAAAATATTGATGAAGAGATTGTTGCTGTATGTGCATTAAAGGGTTCTGTTCATTTTTTTTCTGATTTAGTTAAACATATAAATCATGATATGGTATATTATTTTGTAAGGGTTTCAAGCTATCATGGCGGTACATCTTCAACAGGTAAAATAACCGTAAATAGCTGGACAAACGAACCACTTGAAGGAAAGCATATACTTCTTATTGAAGATATTGTGGATACTGGCAATACAATTAGGTTTTTAATCAATGAATTTAAAAAGCAAAATCCTGCTTCAATAAAACTAACCTCTCTCCTTATAAAAAATGCTCATGATCACGGAATAAATGTAGACTTTCCCGGTTTTGAAATAGATAATTATTTCGTTATTGGTTACGGACTTGACTACGAAGAAAAATATCGAAATTTACCATTTATTGGTTATGTAGAATAATATTTGTGATATAATATATAATGTTATTATTATCTCTGGAGGTGTTTTTATGAATGATATTAACGAATATGTAAAGAATGTAAAAGAAGCTGCTAAATATATAAAAGAAAAAATATCAAATCAACCAGAAATTGCAATTGTATTGGGATCAGGATTACACGGAATTTCCGAAAAATTAGAAAATTCATTAAGTATATCATATACCGATATTCCGAATTTTCCTGTTTCAACAGCACCTGGTCATAAAGGCGAATTGATGTTTGGCAGTATATCTGGAAAAAATGTTATGTTAATGAATGGAAGGTTCCACTATTACGAAGGATATACTATGAAGGAAGTTACATTTCCAATTAGAGTTATGCAGGAATTAGGCATAAAAATCCTGATAGTAACAAATGCTGCTGGTGGTATGAATCCAAATTTTGAAGTTGGTAATCCCTGTATAATAACAGATCAGATTAACTTTATGGGAGATAATCCATTAATTGGACAAAATTGTGAAGAATGGGGACCAAGATTTCCTGATATGAGTGAACCTTATGATAGAGAATTAACAGAAAAAGCTATATCCGTAGCAAAGAAATTAGGAATTCCTGTATATACCGGTGTTTATCTTGGTATTACCGGTCCTACATTTGAAACACCTGCTGAATTAAAAATGATGAGAAATTTTGGTGCTGATTTAGTAGGAATGTCTACAGTTCCTGAAGTTATTGTTGCAAATCATGGAGGAATAAGAATTTTAGGTCTATCCGCTGTTACTGATAAAGCTGTACCGGATGAATTAAAACCAGTCACAGCTGAGGAAGTTATAGAAATAGCAAATAAAACTGGTGAAAAAATAGCTGAAATAATTTTATCTTTATTGGGTGAATTATAGGTGAAAAGGTTTTTTTTTCTAATATTTCTTTTTATTTCTATATTCTCATTTTCAGAAAAAATTGATATATATAATAAGATTTTTTATAAACCAGGATTACACATGGAGTTATATACAGACTCCATGTTTTTGAATTTTGAATACACATTTTTAGGAAAATATTCTTATATGAGTTCATCTGAATTACTGAATTACGTCTGGTCACAGGATAGAAAGTTAATAGGAGGCCAGATGTATGTTGAGTCTAATTATTATACACATGCTATTTCTTCAAGTCATGCCGTTGGACTTCTACAGTTAAAACCTATAGTTGCACAGGATTTTGGTATTCATAATTTATTTAACCCAATTGATAACCTAACTGGCGCCGCTGCTTATCATAGTTATTTATATAAAATTTTTCAATCTGAAAAACAGCAAATAGCAGCCTATTATCAGGGACCAACATCTGTTTTAAAAAGAGGAATAAATTCTTCAGGTTTGAATTATTATAAAAAAGTAAAAAAAGCTCAAAAATTTTATAAGAATACCGAAATTTACTCTCCATTTTTAATTGGGATTAATGGAAAAGTATCGCTAAATTATTTTGAACTAAATACATATTCCGGACTTGCTTATAAAAATTTTGAAGTTTATTCCACTCAAAATTTATCTTTTATCAAAGAAAACTATTCCACTAAATTTAACAAATTAAATATTACCTATGGTTTGATGTATTTTCCAAAATCCGATTTCTCAATAGGTTCATCATATGGAAATAATTTAAACCTCTATTTACGCCTTGGTTATCCCTGGTCACAAAATATATTATCTTTAAATAACTTAAAATTTATGAATTCTTATTATCTGAACATTGAGTATAAAAATGGAATATGGATAAAATCTTATATAGATGATAAATTTATCTTTATTACTGGTTTTTCTGTATACGACATAAAATTCGGAATAATTCTAAATTCTGATTATAGAATTGGTATTTATATGAGTCTTTAGAGGTGAGTTCATGGGTTTTTTTCAAACTATAAAAGATTATTGGGAAAATTTTTCTCCAAATCAAAAAATTATATATTCTATCATAATTGCAACAGTTATATTTTTGTTAACAATTTTAATTATATTAAACTTAAGACCTAATTATCAGGTCTTAATAAGTGGTGTTGACGAACAACAGGGTGGAAAAATTATATCGAAATTAGAAGAGTTAAATATTCCATATAAGGTTGGTCCAGGCGGTTCTATTCAGGTGCCTGAAAAATACAACAAATATGAACTATGGATGAAATTAGCTTTAAATGGTGTTTTGGGAAATCAAATACAGGGGTATGAATTGCTTCAAAAACAGAGTTTTGGAGCAACAAGTTATGATAAACAGGTAAATTATCAGATTGCTCTTGAGGGTGAATTATCTAAATCTATTTCAACTATGAAGGGCATACAGTATGCAAGAGTACATATTGTTCTGCCTGCAAGAACTTATTATACTCCTGCTGAACAATCAAAACCAACTGCCTCTGTTTTATTATTTCTTGAGCCTGGTGCTACAATAGACTCTGCGCAGGTTAAAGCTATAATGGATTTTGTTGCAGGCGCTGTACAAAATCTTGATCCTAGAGATGTAAAGGTAGTCGATAATAATTCTCGAAATTTAAGCGCTCAGGTTATATCAGAAGGTAATATTGCTGATGCAGCTACAAAATTTGATTTAAAAAGAAAAATAGAAGAATATTATACAGAAAAAATAGAAAATAAATTACAAAGAGTTTTCGGTATGGGAGCCATTGTTGTTATTCCAGAAGTTGAATTAAACTGGCAAAAAATAGAAGAAGAAGCAAGAAAAGTTCAACCTGTTAATAAAAATACAGGAATTATTGTTAGTGAACAAAAAGAATCTGAAGAAAGAAAGAATTTTTCAGGTATATCAAATGTTCCAGGTGTAGATTCAAATGTTCCTCCTTATACCACACAAACACCAGACAATCAAAATGGCGATACTTATAAAACGTCGAAAACAATTACAAACTACGATTTCAATGAAATATACCAAAAGGTTACGGAAGATAAAAATGGCGAGATTGCTCAAAAATCCATTACTGTTTTCATAGATTTAGATAAGTCACCTATTCCAGAAAATGAAACCACTAAAGCTCAGATTAAAAGCGCTATTTCAACTGCTACTGGTGCGACTCCTGCTAATATTAATATATTATTCACCAAATTTAACAAAGATTTAGAATCTGAATATCAAAAGATTATTCAACAGTCTGAAAGGGCTAAAACAATTACTGCTATAACCATTATTTCTGTAATTTTTATTTTTGTTTTAATATTGTTGATTATCGGAATAATAAATGTTAATAAGAAAAGAAAAGCAAGAAAAACACTTATTGAAAGAAAGAAAAAACTCGAAGAAGCTGCAAGTAGAATTATTGAGGAAATTGAACCGAAAACTACAGAAATTAGTGAAGATCAAAAAATTTTTGAAAAACTTGAAAAAACAGTCGATCAAAGTCTTGATGATGTTGTCGAAATATTAAAATACTGGATTAATCAATAAAGAGGTGATTTTATGGCTGCAGAAAAAGGTAACGTTACTACAGGTTTGAGAAAAGCAGCTATTCTTGTGGTTTTAGTTGGACCAGATAGAGCTTCAAAATTATTACAAGAATTAAATGAAGAAGAGGTGGAAATGCTGACACTGGAAGTCGCCAATCTGGGAAAAATATCTGATGAAGAAAAAAGCGCAGTTTTAAATGAATTTTTTGAATTGATGAAAGTAAAAGAATTTATTAAAGAAGGTGGCGTTGATTATGCCAAAAAATTGCTTGAGGAAGCATTTGGTCCTGAACAGGCAATTAAAATTATTGAAAATCTCGTTACAAATTTACAAGTTAAACCTTTTGATTTCTTAAAAAGAATCGATATTGCTCAAATTACAAATGTTTTACAAAATGAACATCCCCAAACTGTTGCACTGGTATTATGTTATCTGCCACCATCTGCTGCTGCGCAGGTTATTGCTGGCTTGCCTGAGGATCTTCAGGTTGACGTAATTAAAAGAATTTCTATTATGGATAGAGCCACCCCAGATGTTGTTAAGGAGGTGGAAAGTCGTATGAAAGATAGATTATCATCATTTGCTGCCCAACCATTCAGTCAAGTTGGTGGAATAGAAACAACTGCCGAAATTATGAATAATATTGATAGAACCGTATCAAAAAATATTTTTGATAGATTATCAGAATCAGATCCAAAATTATCAGAAGAAATTAGAAAGAAAATGTTTGTATTTGAAGATATCCTCAAACTTGATGACAGAACTATTCAAAGAATACTCAGAGAAGTTGATACTCGTGATTTAACGCTATCACTAAAAGGTGCATCAGAAGAATTAAAAGATAAAATTCTATCTAATATGTCCCAAAGAGCAAGTCAAATGATTGTGGAAGAATTAGAATTTATGGGACCTGTCAGACTAAAAGATGTTGATGAAGCACAGCAAAGAATTGTTGCAATTATCAGAAAATTAGAAGAATCCGGTGAAATTATTATTGCTGGTGGAGGAGGAGAAGAATTAATTGTTTAATAGAAAAATAATCAAAGGCCAATATATTATTTTTGAATCACCAGAAAATACACAGGAGTTAGAAAAAGAAAGCGCTGAAGAAATTGCAAAAAAAATTATTGAAGATGCTGAAAGAAAAGCCTCAGAAATAATAGAAAATGCAAAACATGAGGCAGAAAATATTATTAACGAAGCTCATTTAGCCTATGCTGAAGAAATTGAAAAAGCAAGAAGAGAAGGCAAAGAACAGGCGGAAAATGAGCTTAATTTATTGATTGAGCAATATTCACAACAGCTCAATCAATTATTGTCCTCTTTTGAACAGTCTATAAATTTAGAACTATACAATGCAAGAATACTTTTATTTAATATATTAAAACTATTGATCAATAAATTTCTGGATATTGAAATTTTATCTTCTCCAAAATGGATAGAAAATTCATTAAATAAAATTATAGAAAAATTTATTAATTTTGATAAAATAAAAATACATGTTAGTTCCAATATTATAAATAATTACTCACAATTGATAGAAAAATTTGACTCTTTAGATAATATTGAAATAATAGAAGATATCACTTTGCCGGATTTTTCTCTTTCTGTACATACGGATATGGGAAAAATTATTATTAATAAAGATAATATTATTAAGCAGGTTAATACTATAATTGAGGAAGAATTAAATGATGAAAAATTATAATGATATTTATGAAAATATAAGCAAAAAAATTACCGCTTTAGATTTTTTTTCGCTGGAAGGAATTGTAGATAGGATTACAGGCGTTGTTATAGAATCCAGGGGACCAGATGTGTCTCTTGGCGATTTGTGTTCTATAACATTAAAAGATGGAAATACTGCACTATGTGAAGTTGTAGGTTTTGTTGGAAATAGAGTTTTATTGATGCCTTTTGAAGATGTTCATGGCCTTTATGTTGGAGCTAAGGTAAAAAAATTAAACAGAAAGGTATCAATTGGAATTACTCAAAACCTATTAGGAAGAGTTTTAGATGGAATAGGAAGACCAATAGATGGAAAGCCCCTACATATTGAAAAATATCGTTCTATATATTCTCCGCCTCCAAATCCTTTAATAAGAAATAA
Source organism: Marinitoga sp. 1155 (assembly GCF_001021175.1). Classification (NCBI taxonomy): domain Bacteria; kingdom Thermotogati; phylum Thermotogota; class Thermotogae; order Petrotogales; family Petrotogaceae; genus Marinitoga; species Marinitoga sp. 1155. The sequence continues at coordinate 17,341 of NZ_AZAX01000018.1, forward strand.
AATAGAAAATCCTTTATCTGTTGGAGTTAAAGCTATAGATGGCTTAATAACCCTTGGGCAGGGTCAAAGAATCGGAATTTTTGCCGGTAGTGGTGTTGGAAAAAGTACATTATTGGGTATGATTGCAAGAAATACATCTGCTGATATTAATGTAATCTCATTAATAGGTGAACGAGGAAGAGAAGTTAGAGAATTTATTGAAAGAGATTTAGGCGAAGAAGGTTTAAAACGTTCAATTGTCGTCGTTTCAACTTCTGATCAACCAGCTTTGATGAGAACCAAAGCTTTACTCAGCGCAACTACTATTGCAGAGTTTTTCAGAGATCTCGGATATAATGTTATGCTAATGGTAGACTCTTTAACACGTTGGGCTATGGCTCAAAGAGAAATAGGGCTTTCAATAGGCGAACCCCCAGCAACACGAGGATATACTCCAAGTGTTTTTGCGGAATTACCTAAAATATTGGAAAGAGCCGGTAATTCTGATAAAGGTAGTATAACTGCAATTTATACTGTTCTGGTTGAAGGCGATGATTTTAATGAACCAATTTCTGATACTGTTAGAGGTATTGTAGATGGACATATTATTTTATCTAGAAGATTGGCAGAATCTTCGCATTATCCAGCGATAGATGTTTTATCAAGTATAAGCAGATTAATGTCATCTGTTGTTTCGGCTGAACACCTTGATGCTGCTTATACGGTTCGGGACATTATGGCAACATATAATGATGCAAAGGATTTAATAGAAGTTGGCGCATATAAAGAGGGAACTAACAAAAAAATTGATATTGCAAAAAGGGAAATTGATAATATCAATGCATTTCTAAAACAGGGAACATTTGAAAGACCTTCATTTGATGAAATAGTAAGTCAATTAATAAAATTAGCGGAAAAATTGAAATAAATAAAAATTGACTTTTTATTATATAATATGGTAAAATAGGTGTTACAAAATTTTTGGTTGATTGGAGGAAAGTATATGCCAGCTGAGATTCTTATTCCTGTTATAGGTGTTGTTATTGCCCTATTATTGGTAATTTTTATGAAAGTATCCAGATACTTTCTTTCTCCACATGCATGGAGACGTACACGCGAAAGTTTAACTGCATATTTATATATTTTACCATCTATGATTATTTTATCTATTTTTGTTTTCTGGCCTATTATATATTCATTTGTTTTGAGTTTTTTCAAATGGGATTTTAAAAATCAGGCAAACCCTCAGTTTATAGGTTTTGACAATTATACTCAACTTTTTAAATTAAAACATCCCGTTGATTTAACATTTAATGTTGCTTTTTTAGGTACTTTTTTTATAGTATTTTTTACAGCATATTTTTTGAATACTTTATTGGATTTGAGAAGAATTCCTGATAAAAAAATTAAAAGTTTTATAATTTTTAATTCTATTTTAGGATTATTTACGTTTATTCTTTGGAACTATATTAATTATCAATTTCAATGGATTATATTTCTATGGCTCGCTTTTTCATATGTCGCAATTGCTGCAATGAAAAAAATAGAAGGAACACCTGATAAATTATTATTGAGATTAATATTATTTTTAATTATTTATATTGTCGGAATAAAATTTATAAAAATACCAGAAATTGTGAATTATTTAAGTATGGCAAAAGAAGAAGCTGACTTTTTGAAAGCTATATGGAATACAAGTTATTACGTGTTATTATCAATGCCTATAACAATATTTTTGTCTTTAATAATAGCTTTATTGTTTTATCAGGAAATCAGGGGAAAAGTTGTTTTTAGAACTATATACTTTATCCCTTTTGTAACTAGTGTTGTTGCCGTTTCATTGGTCTGGCAATGGATATTTAATGACAATGGTTTGTTAAATTACATTCTGTCATTTTTCGGCGTAGATAAAGTTTTATGGTTAAAGGATGAAAAATGGACAATTCCAACAATAGCTATTATTTCTATATGGAAACTGGTAGGATATTACTCTATAATTTTCCTTGCAGGACTTCAAAATATAGATAAAAGTTATTATGAAGCTGCAGAGGTTGACGGCGCAACAACATGGCAAAAATTTGCTTATATAACATGGCCTTTACTTTCTCCAACAACATTCTTTATTTTAATTGTTTCTATGATTGGTGCATTTAAAGTGTTCTCTGAAATTTTTGTTCTTTATTCAGGACTCCCGGGTCCATACAACAATAGTGGTTTGACAGTTGTTTATTATGTTTTTGAAAAATTCTATGGTGAACAGAGAATGGGACAGGCAAGTGCAGCTGCATATGTATTATTTGGTATTATACTGATTTTCACCTTTATACAATTTGTAGCTGGGAAAAAACGTGTCCATTACGATTCTTAAGGGGGTCTTATAATGTCCTGGAATAAATTTGCTAATACTATGGGTACTTTAATTGTATATTTGTTGGTTATTGGTGGAGCTATTGTAATGGCAATGCCATTTGCCTGGATGGTTGTAACTTCATTTAAAACCGGTAGCGAAATAGCACAATGGCCACCAAGATGGACATCAAAAAATTTCAAATCTGAAATTTCAGTAAACATTAAAAATGTACCTTCAACAACACTTGGTAATCAGGGAAGTCTTAGTTTAGCTGAATTCAGAGCCTCTCAAAGTGGGGATATATATAATCCGTATAAAAAGGTTTTTATCGTTGAAGATGATCCAATAAAAAGAGGTTTAGTTACCTTAACTTTTACAAAAATTAATTATGCTGATAATGAAAACATCAATACTTTAATTAAAGAAATAAAGGAATATAATGCTAAATTTCCTTTAATAAAAGAATTATCCAATAAAATAAATCTATTAGAAGAAAATCCACAAAGTTTTGAGAATTTTTATTTTGGCTTATATTCATCCTCAAATGGATTATTTAAAAAATCTCAAATATTAAAATCTATGGATAAAGAAATTAAAAATTCTATCAATTACATTGATAAATTTTTAAAGATTTCTTTAAATAGAGTCCCATATCTCAGAGTTAAAGATACTGATAACTCAGTAATAAAAAATGAAAAATTAAGAAAAAAAGATGAGTTAAAAAATTATCTTTTAAAATTAAAAAACAGTTTATCCGACGTATCTGCTTTAATAGAAAAATATTCAAAAGGTACCGGAATAATTTCAAATGATGAAATCGCTCATATAATTGAAAAATTAAATTCTATCGATTTTGTATCATTCACTGATATGTATTTAAGAAATGTCAATAGATTACTGGAAAAAAATATTTATAATTCAATAATCTATAACAAAAATTCTTTGAAATTTAAAGCATTTTTTGAAAATAAATTTAATGATGTTCAAAAATATACTTCTAATGACTTAACAATACAATTCAAGGTTCCAACTAAAGAAATAATGAAAGCTAATTTCCTTAAAAAACTTGAATCATCAGATATACCAGATGAATTAAAAAATGAAATAGATAAAAATATCGATATATTAAAAATTAAAGATAACTTTGTATTAAATTTAGAACACGACTTTAATGACCAAGCATTATCTATTTTAAATATTAATTCAGAAGATTTATCGCGAGCATTGATGATAATCAGAAGTCTTTCTAAAATAAATAATGTAAATGTTGATAATATCAATAACTATTTAAATACTTTTGATCTTGACTTTATAAATGAAAAAAATATCGATAAATCAAAATTATTAAAACTGTCTAGCATCAGAAATGACTATAATAAAATCCTTGAAAAATTCAATAAGGTTTATTCGGATTCGATTTCCATAGTTAACTTAACTAATGCGCCTTCTTTTATTGATAAAGTTTACTATAGAAACTATTCTACTATTGAAATATATTATAAAGATTTATATGCTGTATGGTTTCTTGATGATATACCAACAATGAAAGCTAATTTTACACCAACAGAAATCTTTGCAAATGTTTTTCAAAATTATGTTGATGCATGGAACGCTGCACCTTTTTCAAAATATTATATAAATACCTTATTCATGGCAACATCTACAACTATTTTTGAAATTATTATTGCAGCAATGGCTGCTTTTGCGTTTGCTAAACTTGAATTCTGGGGTAAAAATATTTTATTCACATTATTTTTAGCAACAATGATGGTTCCAGGGGAAGTTATGCTTGTTCCAAACTTTATAACAATAAGTAAATTTAGATGGCTTGATACTTATTATGCATTAATAATACCGTGGATAGTCAGTGTATTTGCTATATTTTTATTAAGACAGCAGTTTTTGACAATTCCAAATGATTTATGGGATGCTGCTAAAATAGATGGAAGTTCAAGCTGGCGATTCTTATGGACTGTTATGGTTCCTTTAAGTAAACCTGCATTAATTACAGGTGCTTTATTAAAATTTGTAGGAAGCTGGAATGCATTCTTATGGGTATTAATCGTTACCAAATCTCCAGAAATGCGCACCTTAGCTGTAGGATTACAAACATTCACAACAGAATCTGGTACATTATATAATCTATTAATGGCTGCTTCAACATTCTCTGTAATACCGATAATTATATTGTTTATTTTCATGCAAAAATATTTTGTGGCAGGAATAGCACGCTCAGGATTGAAAGGATAAACATGGAAAGAAAAAAAATCATTGTTGGAAAAAAAAAGAAAAAAAGAAAGAATATTAATTTTATAAAAGTTATAATAATATTTTCTATTATATTTGTTATAATATATTTCAGTATTCAAATGATTCGTATGCTATTCATTTATAATGAATTAGTTAATGAATATAAAAAAACTCGCAATGAATTTGAACATTTACAAAAACGTCTTTATGAAATAGAAAAAGAAAGAGATATGATTAAAAAATTATTAGAAGAAAAGGGTGTGACAATAGAAAATGGAAAAATTAATTATAACTACGTCCCACAAACCATCGAAGGAACAACTACAGCGAGCCAAACAACTCGCTAAAGAATATGGTTTAATATATAAAAATAGAAGACATTTAAAAACCGATAATATATTCTTTGTAGTGGAAAAAAATCTAACCGTTAAGGTTAAAAAAGGGGATTTTGAATTTTTCTTTCACCCTTCTATTGTAAAAATAAGAATGAAAAATTTTGTTTCAGATAAAAAAGATTATTTACTGAATAATTTAGAATTAAAAGGAAATGAAATTATTTTAGATTTAACTTTTGGTCTTGGTAGTGAAGCTTTATTAATTGCTTCTCAATTAGACAATGGAAAATTAATAGGTCTTGAAGGTTCATTCCCTATATATTTTGTTGTTAAAGAAAGTATAAATTATTATCCATATAAAATAAAATGGTTAAAAGAAGCTTCAAATAAAATTGAAGTAATAAATGATAATTATAAACACTTTATAAGGAATCAAAAGGATAAAAGTTATGATATTATATATTGTGATCCAATGTTTGAAAACCCTGTATTTGAATCTTCTGCGCTAAATCCATTGAGAAAGTTTGCTGTTTATGAAACATTAGAACCTTCAGACATCGAAGAAATGAAAAGAGTTGCAAAAAGTAAAGTTATTATAAAAGCTCATGTGAAGGATTCTATATGGAATAAATATAAATTTGATAAAATTGATGGGAGCAAAAATTCAGGTGTATTTTACGGGGTGATTTATCTAAAATGAAAATACCTGTAATATTAGGTCCTACCGCAGTTGGAAAAACTGGAATTCTCACAGAATTTGGAGATGATTTTGAAGTTGTATCATGTGATTCAAGACAGATATATAAATATATGGATATCGGCACAGCCAAACCTACAAAATATGAACAGGAAAAAATAAAACATCATTTAATTGATTTTATAGAACCGAATCAATATTATAATGCATATATGTATAGATTAGACGCTTTAAAGAGTATTAAAGATATTTTAAATAGAGGAAAAATTCCAATAATATCAGGTGGAACTGGGCTATATTTCGATTCTATATATAAAGGTTTTTTTGAATCACCGTCTTCGTTAACATTGAGAAGTTATTTAAGAAAATTAGAGGCAAAACAACCAGGAATCATAAGAGAAATATTAAAAGATGTTGATCCTGAAAGTTATTTAAGAATACATCAAAATGATTTAAAACGAAGTATCAGAGCTTTAGAAATATATATTATATCTGGAAAAAGAATGTCTGAATTAATAAAAAATCACAAAGCACATTCCCCCTATGAATTTAATATAATTATACTGGATAGAGATAGAAAAGAGCTTCATGAAAGAATAAATTTAAGAGTTGAATTAATGATAAAAAATGGATTAATTGATGAAGTAAAAAAACTAATTGACATGGGATATAACAAAAACTTAAATTCTTTGAATACTATTGGATATAAAGAAGTATTAGAATATATTGAGGGGAAATATGATTATGATAAAATGATACATCTTATAAAAAGAAATACAAGACGTTATGCCAGACGGCAGATTATATATTTTAGAGGATATGATAATGCAGTATGGATAAATTTATCAGAAGAAAAATATGCGATAAAGAAAATTAGAGATTTGATTTTTTTAAATTTATAATTAATTAAAATTCATCTTAAAGGGGGAGTTAAAATGGCTGAAAAATTTAATTTACAAGAAAGATTTTTAAATTTGTTGAGAACAAATAAAATTGAATGTAAAATTTACTTTGAAGGCGGATTTCAAACAACTGGTTTTATAAAATCCTTTGATAATTTTACCATATTACTGGAAAAAAAAGGACAGCAATCACTTGTATATAAACATGCGATAAAAATGATTGTGCCAATGAAATATGTAAGGTTATTCCAGCAAGATAATAGTGGACAATAAGCTTAATTTATAATAATAGAATAATCAATTTTATCCAGAAGATTTTTCTTCTGGATAGTTGAGTATATATTTAGGAGGTATGTTATGAAAAAATTATTTATTATTTTGATTATTCTTTTTAGTTTCATTTTATCTTTTTCACAAAGATTTTTACCACCAGTAAAAGATTCATATCTTACTTCATCTTTTGGAGAATATAGAGATACTGGGGATAAACCTCATTTTCACCTTGGTATTGATTTTTCATCATTTTCAAGAATTGGATATCCTGTAAATGCAGCTGCTGACGGTTATGTATATAAGATATGGTTAAACCACAAAGTTTATGGAAATACTATTTTTCTATATCATCCAGATTATGATTTAATAACTGTTTATGCACATTTAAATTCGTTTAAAGGTATACTATCTGAAATTGCTAATTCTGTAATCAGCGAGGTTGGAAATACTTTTGCAGAAGTTAAATTTCCTGAGGATGAAATTAGAGTATCAAAAGGTGAAGAAATTGCTTATTCAGGAAAATCTGGAGAAGCAGAAGTTCCACATGTGCATTTTGAAGTTAGAGAACTCAGAAAATCTGGAAATGAAGAAATTGAAATTGTTAGAGACGCTTTAGAATTTGTTGATTATATTGAAATGAGACCAAGAAAATTAGAAGCTCTTGAAATCAGGTCAAATAATAGAACATTTAAATTACTTGAAGATCAAATTACTGAAATTCCATTTGCTACTCTTCCAAAATTAGAAGTAAAAGCTGATGAAAAAATTGGAAATAATACGAAAATTATTCCAAGAAAAATTTCCCTACGCGTAAACGATGAGCTTGTTTATGAAATTGAATTTGATGCTATAAGAGCAGATGAAATGTATTCTGCCAATACTGTTTTTGGATATGGTTCAAATATTTTTACATACTGGCTTAAGTTATACTCATCATCGTTCATAACTCCTATTAAAGTAAATAGATGGAATGAAATTGCATTTACATTAAAAGATAGAAATCCTGCTGAATTAATTCTTGAAGATATATGGGGAAGTGTAAAGGTTTATAAATTAGTATTAGTAAAAGAAATGTAACTTAAAATACAATAGATTTTATTTTAAAATTAATTTTATATAAGTCTATTGATGTATATTTTTGGTATAATAGTAATCTGGATATCGATTAAATTATAATATAATCAAAAATTAAAAGGAGGAAGAAAATTGAAAAAAAGACTTTTCACAAGTGAAAGTGTTACTGAAGGACACCCAGATAAAGTTGCTGACCAAATTTCAGACGCAATATTAGATGCTTTATTAGAAAAAGATCCATTTTCAAGAGTTGCTGTTGAAACATTAGTAACAACTGGTGTTGCAATGGTAGCTGGAGAAATTTCGACAAAAGCATATGTTGATATACCCAAAATTGTAAGACAAACAATTTTAGAAATTGGATATACACGAGCAAAATATGGTTTTGACGGTGAAACATCTGCTGTTTTAGTTTCAATTGATGAACAATCACCGGATATTGCTATGGGTGTAGATAAAGCATTAGAAGCTAAAACTGGAGAAATGAAGGATGAAGACCCCTATGAAAAATTAGGTGCTGGAGATCAGGGAATTATGTTTGGTTATGCTACAAATGAAACTCCAGAATTAATGCCATTACCTATAGTTTTAGCTCATAAACTGGCATACAGATTATCAGAAGTTAGAAAAAATGGTACATTGAAATTTTTAAGACCTGACGGAAAAACACAGGTTACTGTAGAATATGATGAAAATGGTAAACCTATTGAAGTTGAGACTGTATTAATTTCTACACAACATGAACCAGATGTTACTATAGAAGAAATAAGAGAAGCATTAATTGAACATGTAATAAAACCTATTATTCCAGAAAATTTATTGACAAAAAATACAAGAATTCTGGTTAATCCAACTGGAAGATTTGTATTAGGCGGTCCTCATGCTGATACCGGTTTAACAGGAAGAAAAATAATAGTCGATACATATGGTGGTTGGGTACCACATGGAGGAGGAGCATTCTCTGGTAAAGATCCAACAAAAGTTGATAGATCCGCTCATTATATGGCTCGATATGTTGCAAAAAATATAGTAGCTGCTGGATTAGCTGATGAAGTTATGATTCAATTAGGTTATGCTATTGGTGTAGCAAAACCTGTTTCTATCTTAATTGATACCAAAGGAACTGCTAAAGTTGATGAAGAAAGATTATACAACGTTGTAACTGAAATGTTTGATTTTAGACCTGGTGCTATTATTAAAAATTTAGATTTATTAAAGCCAATGTATAAAAAGACCGCTGCTTATGGACATTTTGGAAGAAATGATGTAGAATTTCCATGGGAAAAAACCGATAAAGTTAATGAATTAAAAACTGCATTTGGATTATAATTATAATAATAAAATAATATAAAGGAGGAATTTTAACGTGCCAAATGTAAAATCTGCTAAAAAAAGAGTAAGACAAACAGCTAAAAGAAGATTGAGAAACAAAAGTTATAAAACAAGAGTTAAAAACTCTATCAAAAAGGTATTATTAGCTATTGAAGAAAAGCAGGAAAAAGAAGTTTTAAATGAATTGTTAAGCAATGCTTTCTCTGTTATAGACAAAGCTGCTAAAAAAGGTGTTATACATAGAAATAACGCAAATAGAAAAAAAGCAAGATTGACAAAAAGAGTTAAAGAATATTTAGGTGAAAATGCTTAAACGTTAATGCTGGTTAAACCAACAAAAAATCATAATGTTACGTTCTCATAATAAAAAAACTCCAGGAATTTTCCTGGGGTTTTTTTATTATTGGTTTCCTTACAAATATATGCCTTAATTCGCATATTTTTCATTTTTTCATGAGAATACATTCTTGTATCTTCCTAATAATTTGACAAAAATAAAAAAAAAGAGTATAATAAAATCGAACGAACGTTCGATTGGGGGTGATTATATCGAAAGCATTAAAGAAAGAATTTTTAAAAGTGCTGTAGATTTATTTTCTAAAAAGGGATTTGAAGCCACAGGAGTTAGAGAAATTGCCAAAAAAGCAAATGTAAGTATATCCATGATTAATTATCATTTTGGATCAAAAAAAGGGATCTTAAAAGAAATTATAGAAGTATTTTTTTCTCGAATGAACGAACTGCTTGAAAATGAACATATAATAGAAAAAGATTTTGAAAAGAGATTACGTCTTGCAATAAAATCTTTAATTCAGGCTTTAAGGGAAAATGAAAAATTGTTTAAAATTATAATGATTTATATTCCAGAAAGTGAAAATGAACTTTTGAATTTGCGAACAAAAAAACTTAAAAATATAATTTTCAAAAAAGTACTACAGGATAAATTTAAAAAGGAGAATAAAAATATACGATATGATATCATTGGTCCAGCTTTAAGTGGTATGATTTTTTCACATTTTTTATTAAAAGATTTAATTCCTCAAATTGTAGAAACTAAAATAGATGATGATTTTTATAAAATATATCCCGATTATATAGCAGATATATATTTATATGGTGTTTTGAAAAAATTTGAAGAGGAGATGGAATAATGGAAAAGTATGTTGATCTTTTGCTCAAAAATAAGAAAAAACTACTATTTTTGCTGGGGATTATCAATTTAATTGCCTTAATTGGCTTGTTTCACATAAAAATAAATGTAGATATGAAAACATTTTTACCTACAGACTCAAATTATATAAAAAGTTATGATCTAATAGAGAAAAAATACGATCTATCCGATCAATTAATTGTAATGCTAGAAATTGAAAAAAATCCACTTGAAGATATAAAAACATATAAAAAAATCTGGCAACTTCAAAGAGATATTGAAAAAATAAATGGTGTTAATTTTATATCGAGTTTATTTCCACAGTCATTACCTGGTTATAACATTAAAAATGCTGATGATATAAATATTTCTTTTTTAAATAGATTAAATCAGATAACATTATTTAAAGAAAAATTTTTAAAAGTGAAAAATAATATATATTATACATTATTGACTATACCATTAAAAAGTGAAGATTTTAAAGTTGTGGATGAGATTGAAAAAAAATTAAAAGATGTGACATATTATAGTGCAGGTACACTTTTTTTTACAAAAAAACTCTTTGATTATTTATTTAACATGGTTATATTCCTGCCACCCTTTGCATTTATTGTTATGTTATTTATATTCTCAATGCAATTGGGTTCAAAAAAGGTTGCTTTTTTTTCTATAATTCCAGCAGGTTTGGGTGCTCTATGGACAATGGGATTAATGGGATGGTCTGGAAAGGAAGTGGGAATATCCACAATTTTAGTTCCAATATTTACAATAATAATGGGTAGTGCTGATGGTATGCATTTTTTAACACATTTTATAGAATATAGAGAAAATGGGTTAAATAAAAGACTATCAATAATAGAAACATTACGAAGCACTGGAATTGCTATGATTATGACAACAATAACAACAATTATAGGTTTTATATCAATGATATTTATTAATTCCAATATGATGAAAGAAATGGGGATATGGTCTTCATTTGGTATAGGTTTTGCTGGAATTGCAACCTTATATATTTTACCTTTAATTATTTCTGGTAATGTGGAATTAAAAAGAAAAAGAACACATATGTTTAACGTTGATTTTACAAAAAAATTATGGAATAAAAAAGGTATTTTTGTATTTATAATCATTATATTATTTTTTGCTTTGCTCATTCCAACTATAAATATCAAATTTGATCAAATCTCCATGTTTAAAAACTATACCAAAGTAAGAAAAGACTATGAAAAGTTGAAAAATATTTTTGATTTTAATATACCTATAATGGTAGATTTTGAAACAACAAAAGAACCACTTGATAAGATTTATTATAAAGAGATGAAAACTTTAGAGAAAAGTCTATCAAATACAATAAATGAATTTAATTACCCCCAGGATTTTCTTGAAATAATGGGAAAAGAATTCTTTAAATTTAAAACATACCCAAATCCCATACAAATTTTAATAATAAAAAATGCTGTAAAAAATAACCCATCAATTCCTTTATTTGACCTCACAAAAGGGAAAAGTTATTTAGGTATTATAATAACAAAAGATAATTCAGAAAATACTTTAAAAATGGTAAAAAATACTATAAATAAGCTCAAAGAGAAAAAAATATTTAAAAATATAAACGTTACTGGAATGGGATATGTCTTTGATGAAATGAATACAACAGTATTGACCAGTCAGGTTAAAAGCATATTTTTAAGTGTATTTCTGGTATTTATTTCCGTATTTTTCATGATTAGAAAATTAAAAACATCATTTTTTGCAATTTTACCATTAATGGGTGCTTTGATCGTTGAATTTGGAACAATGGCATTATTGAAAATTCCTTTAAATATTCAAAGTGCTTTAATGGCGAATATAACAATAGGTGTCGGTGTGGATTACGCTATACATATGATAGGAACATATAGATACTATAAAAATAAGGTAGAAAATCCTATTGAAAAAACATTTGATGTTGTACAGAAACCTATTATGGCAAACGCTCTTGGCCTGGCTTTTGGACTTTCAGTATTGAATGCTTCACCATTCACATTCCATACATACTTATCAATTATAATGTGGGTTGGCATGCTAAGTGCTTCCTTATTTACATTAATATTATTACCAAATCTATTAAAGCTTGATAACAAAATCTCCCGATAAAGGGAGATTTCTTTTATGTATTGATAATTGAGCATTTTTATTCTTAACATGGTATAATAATATAGAAACTATTAATTTTTGAGGTGATTTTATGTCTATGTTGGATGTTGTTGGTCCGGTAATGGTTGGTCCATCGAGTTCTCATACACTAGGAGCATTAAAAATAGCCCGATTTGCTTATAAATTGTTTGGTGAAAAACCCGATAATGTTGAGTTTTTTTTACATGGATCCTTTTCAAAAACATATCTGGGTCATGGTACAGATAGAGCATTAATTGCCGGCATTTTAGGATTAAGAGAGTATGACTATGAAATAAAAAACGCATATGACCTTGCCAAAAGAAAAAATTTAAAATATAAATTTATAGAAGCAGATTTAGGGGATGTTCATCCAAATACATTATTAATTAGAATGAAAAAAGGAGATAAAATGAATGAAGTTCAGGGAAGTTCAATTGGCGGAGGTTCTATTAAAATAACAAAAATAAACGGTGTTGATTGCGATTTATCAGGAGATTATAATACATTAATAATTGTTAATAAAGATGTGAAAGGTGCGTTAGAAAATATTTTAAAATTAATACAAGTTAATGTTGCCAATCTTTATTTAAAAAGAACGAATATTCTGGAAGGACGTGCTTTAACCATATTAGAACTTGACGAGAAACCAACCAATTTTAATGAGCTGGAAAATTTAGAATGTGTCATTAAATATTTTTATGTTGGAAGTGATAATAGTGACATTTAAACATATTCTGGAAATGTGGAAAGAAACTAATATTCCATTTGATGAAATAATTTTAACTGAAGAAATGGTCGAAACAGGCATGGATCCTGTTATAATAAAAAATAACATGAAAAGATTAGTTGAAGTTATGATAACAGAAGCAGAAAAAAATTATGGAAAAAAACATGAAAGTTTGACGGGATTAACAGGAAATAATGCATCTAAATTGATAAATCACAATCCAAAAATATTGGGAGAATTTAATTATGTAGCAACTATAACTGCATTATCAACAGCAGAAAACAATGCATCGATGGGAAGAATAGTAGCATGTCCAACAGCAGGTTCATGCGGAGTTGTTCCTGCAATATTATTTGCCTTAAAAAAAGTTCACAATGCCAAAATGGAAGACATAGTTTCATCATTTATAATTAGTGGTGCAATAGGTAATATTATTGCTAAAAAATCTACAATTTCCGGTGCTGCTGGCGGGTGTCAGGCTGAAATTGGAACAGCAGCGGCAATGGCATCTGCTGCTTTAACCTATTATTTTTCAAAAGATGCTGAAAAATGTGGCCACGCTGCATCATTAGCACTAAAATCATTAATGGGACTTGTTTGTGATCCTGTAGGTGGGTTTGTTGAAATTCCGTGTGTAAAAAGAAATGCATCAGCAGCTAACGTAGCAATTACTACAGCTGAAATGGCATTAGCTGGGATAGAAAGTGTCATACCATTTGATGAAGTTGTAGATGCAATGTATAGGGTTGGAAAGATGATGCATGAAGATTTAAGAGAAACGGGAAATGGTGGAATTGCGACTACACCTACAGCACAAAAATTAGTGGAAGATATTAAAAAGAGATGGAAATAATCATTTCCATCTCTTTAATTTATTTTCGGAATCTTTATAACCCAAATCTATTAATTTTTTGGAATACTCACCTGAAAAATTCAAAGGAAATGGAACTGAATCTGAAGGTCTTATTATGATTACATTTTTCTTTGTTAATAAAAATGTAATTAATAACCAATCTGTTGGGTTATCTATTACTGGAAATACGCCTATTACTTTATCATATCCATATTTCTCTGCCAATAATGCCGGATATACATTTGAAAACACACCACCATCTGTATATTTCTTTCCTTCTATTTCAATTGCTCCAAATAACGGATAACTTGCACTAGCGAATATATAATCTACCATTCTTCCTTTCATTTCATTCTTTCTGACAAAAACAGGTTTAAAATCGGTTATATTAAATGTTAGTATCCCATAATCATATCTTGAATTTAATATTAATTCTTCAGATATTATCGTATTTAAAAAAGTATAAAGAGGAGAAGGGTCAAAAATAAAAGGCTTTAATTTTTTACTATGATCATTTATATCGAGATCAAAAACATCTTCTGAGCTTATATTTTTCCATAATTCTTCAACTTTATCCAATTTTCCCATAACAAAACCTGCACCATTCAACGCACCTGCTGAAACTCCATATATTCCATCTATTTTAATGTTATTTTCAATAATATATTTTAAAACTCCAATTTCATAAGCTCCTGCTGCACCTCCACCACCCAGAACAAGTAATGTTTTTGGAAATATTATTGTGAAAAATAGCATTATATATAATATATATGTGGTTAGTAATTTTTTATTATAAATTTTATCACTTCCCTTAATTTTTATAAGTATATAAATATTATAACATATTTATAAATTTGTTTATTATTCATTACGAAATTTTTTTCTATTGACAAAAATTTACAGTTATTGTATAATAAAGTAAAAGGTGTCCAAAAAGTCAAATTCACTCAGGCAGCTCGATTGCTTATCCTTAAAATTATTCATTCTCAGCCGTCGCTCAGATTTTTCATCCATGAAAAAGCTTCACTCAAAAAAACGTCCTGTTTTTTTGACGGCTTTCATTCATAATTTTAAGGCAATCTTCGAGCCTTCATTTCATTTTAGACTTTTTAGACAGTCTTTATAATAAAGTATAATAAAGACATGGAGGCGATATTTTGAAAGTATTTCTTTTAGGAGCGGGAAATTCTGCAAAAATTATTCTGGATGAATTGAATTTCGAAAAGGTTTATGTATATGATAAAAATTTCAAGCAATTTGAAAAACTAAAAGAAATACATAATGAAATCGAATATTTAGATATTAAAAACTTAGAAACTACTGATGTTGATTATATTATAGAAGTAGCATCTGTTGAAGCATTAAAGAATTATGGACTAAAACTCCTTGATATGAATAAAAATTTAATTGTCTTAAGTACAGGCGCTTTTGCAGATAAAATTTTTAGATATAATTTTGTGAAAAAATTAAATAACAAAAATATTAATGTTTATGTTGTATCTGGAGCAATCGGTGGAATTGATCTAATAAGAACCATAAGCGATAAAATAAATACAATCACATTAATAACACGAAAAACACCAAAAAGTCTTGGGATTGATATTAAAAAAGAAAAAATAATTTTTGAAGGTAATTCAATAGAAGCTATTGAAAGATTCCCTAAAAATATAAATGTTGCTGTTACGCTGGCATTGGCAATAAAAAATTTTGAAAAGGTAAAAGTTAAAATTATAGCAGATCCTTTTATTGAAAGAAATGTACATTCAATAGAAATAAAATCAAAGGTTGGAAATTATACATTTAAATTTGAAAATTATCCATCAAAAAATCCAAAAACCAGTTATCTGGCACCATTATCTATAGTTGGATTATTGAAAAACATTCACTCAAAATTCAAAATAGGAGGATAAAAATGATAACAGAAACAGTTGTTGAAAAAGATTTTTTAATAAAAAAAATAAAAGAGTTAAAAAAGAAAAAGGATTATACAATATTAGCCCATAATTATCAAATTGATGAATTACAGGATTTAGCAGATATAACAGGGGATTCATTACAACTTGCAAAACTTGCAACAGAAATAGAAAACGATAAAATACTATTTCTTGGTGTGGATTTCATGGCAGAAACATTGAAAATATTAAACCCAGAAAAAAAGATAATAGTTCCAACAACAGGATCCACATGTCCAATGGCAAATTCTCTAACACCAGAAATAATAAAAGAATACAAAAAAAGATTTTCAAACGCTCCTGTTGTATTATATGTAAACAGCACTGCAGAATGTAAAGCACTTGCTGATTACACATGTACATCAGCCAATGCCGTTGATGTGGTAAAAAAAATAGATGCAGATACAATATTATTTGGTCCAGATAAAAATCTTGGTTCATATGTCGCAGAAAAAACTGGGAAAAAAATTATTCCAATTCCTGGTGGGACTGGATATTGTTATGTACATAATAGATTTTCAACAGAAGATGTAAAAATAGTAAAAGAAAAGTATCCAAACGCAAAAATAATAATACATCCAGAGTCGCCTAAAGAAGTGAGAGATTTATGTGAATATGTGGGTAGTACAGGTCAGATGATGAAATTTCCAGAAACAGATGGATCCAATGAGTTTATAATTGGAACAGAAGTTGGAATGATTCATAAGTTGCAAAAAACATTTAAAAATAAAAAATTCTATCCATTAAAAGAATTAGCAATATGTAATAATATGAAGAAAAATAACCTGAAAAATGTATATCTTTCTTTATTGAATGAAGAACATGAAATAACCTTACCACAAGAAATTATAGAAAAGGCAAAAATTCCAATTCTAAACATGTTTAAAATAATGGAGTGATTATATGTTTGAATATGAAATAAATCTATTAAAAGAATGGATAGAAAAAGATAATCCATTTTTTGACATTGCTTCATATGAATTAAAAAGAAAAGAAGCAAGAGGAACAATAATTTTAAAAAACTCAAATGTTGTATTATCTGGAATAGAAATAATAGAAAAGTTATTAAAAGAATATAAAATAAAAACAGAGTTTTATTTTAAAGATGGTAATTTTGTTAAAAGTGGAATTATAGGTAAAATAAGTGGGAATGCTTATAATATTTTAACGGTTGAAAGAACAATGTTAAACATACTTTCTTTAATGAGTGCTATTGCAACAAAAACAAATAAATTAGTTAGTAAGATTAATGGAAAAACAAAACTTGCTGCTACAAGAAAAGTATTTCCAGGACTGGGAAACCTTGAAAAAATTGCTGTGTTACATGGTGGTGGCGACACTCATCGATGGAGTTTATCAGAAAGTATAATGATAAAGGATAACCATATAAAATTATATGGCGGTGTGGAAAATGCCATAAGTGCTGTGAAAAAATATAAATCTTTTACAAAAAAAATAGAGATAGAAGTTGAAAGTAAAGATGATGCATTTCTTGCAGTAAAATCTGGCGTAGACATTATTATGCTTGATAATTTTGATTCAAAAAATGCAAAAATTCTTGCCCGAGAATTAAAAGAAAGATATCCGCAAATAATTATAGAAGTTTCTGGTGGAATTAGTGAAGATAATTATCTTGAATATGTTGATGATAATATTGACATAATTTCAATGGGAAAATTAACAACAGAAGTAAAATATATTGATTTTTCATTGGAAACAACAAATTGAGGCATTCCACCTCAATTTGTTTTAATTTAAAGACTGTCTAAAAAGTCAAATTCACTCAGACAGCGATTATCCTTAAAATTATTCATTCTCAGCCGTCGCTCAAACAATACATCGTGTATTGTTTCGCGGCATTACATCCATGTAATTTTGACGGCTTTCATTTACGCTTAGATTTTTTAGGTATAAAAAATCTAAGGGAAAAGGATTTATAATTATATAATAAAAATTATTTTTTCCAATTACCCGCTGTAAGCGAGCGATAGCTCAAAAGTTTTTTTATTAAAATCTAATTTTTTAATCCAATAACCCACCGTAGGTGTGTTAAGGGCAATCTTCGAGCCTTCGTTTCATTTGAGACTTTTTAGACGGTCTATTAATTTATGCAACATTTAAAATTTTTTCAACAAGCTTGCCTTCTTCCATTTTTAATACTTTTTGTCCAAATTTTTGAGCTATATTTAAATCATGTGTAATCATAAGAATTGTAATTCCTAATTTTTCATTAATTTGTTTTGTTAGATTCATTATAATTTCTGTTGAATCAGGATCTAAAGCTGCTGTATGTTCATCAAGTAATAAGATTTTAGGATTTGATAATACAGCTAAAATCAATGCTAAAGCCTGTTTTTGACCACCAGATAATTCTCTAACTTTTGTATTCAATCTATTTTCTAATTTCATATTTAAACTCTTTAATAAATCCAGAGAAGGCATTTTTCCAAATTTTAAACCTCTAAACCCTTTTTTAGATCCAAGAATTAAATTCTCTTTTATTGTTAAATCTGGAAAAACTCCCATTTCTGGGTTCTGATACACAATACTTATTCTTTTTGCCAGAAGATGCGAAGATATTTTGTTCATACTTTCTCCATCAAGAAAATACTCTCCGGAAAAAGGTTTTATCGTACCTGATAATACCTTAAACAAAGTTGATTTTCCTGCTCCATTTGAACCTATAATAGAGATAAAATCACCCTTTTCAATTTTCAAATTTAAATTTTTTAAAGCAATTTTTTCATTTACCTGATTGTGGTTGTAGATAACTGTAATTTCTTTAAGTTCAACCATTTTGTTACCTCCAATCTTCTTGAAAGAATAACACCAATTATAAAAAGTACAGTAGTTAATTTTAAATCGCTTGATTTAAAACCTATCTTATATCCATATTTAATAACCATGGTTATAATAATACTGTATATAATTGCTCCGAAAAAAGGAGCTGGTAATTTATAAAAATATTCTTTCTTTCCTAAAATAATTTCTCCTAAAATAACTGTTGCAAGTCCTGTTACAAGCATTCCTTGTCCCATATTTACATCTGAAAATCCGGCATACATTGAAAATAAAGAACCACTTAATCCTGCAAAAAAATTACCTAAAAACAATCCTAAAATACTTAAAAATTCTGGTTTTATACCAAATGAAATTATTCCATATTTATTAGAACCAAAAGCCCTTAGTGAAAGTCCTAATTCTGTTTTTAAAAATAAAAATAACAAAAAATATGAAGACATGGAAAATATCAGTAATTTTATAAATGTATTTGTTTCTAAAAAATTTTTTGTAAAAGATTTATTTTCTTTTCCTAAAGATATAGTTGTATTATTCATTTCAAACATTTCATCTAATTTTGTTCCTGATAACGAAACTGAACTTTCTTTTTGAATTTTTGGTATTGGCAAATTAGGACCATCCATAATTCTAATATTTATTGAATATAACATTGTCATAACAAGAATACTCGCCAATAAAGGATTTATTTTTGTTTTTGCATGTATTATTCCTGTTAATATTCCAGATAGTCCTCCGGCAAATGACCCAATAAATATAGATAATCCCCATGGTATCCCGATATACATTAAAGAAACAGCGACAGAACCACCTAAAACATATGAACCATCTACAGTCAAATCCGGGGTATCTATAATTTTAAATGTAATATATACACCTAACGAGAGTATTGATAAAATAAGAGCTTGTTCTAATATCTGAATCATTGTTTCACCTCACTACTTCATCAGCTTTTTCTAATAAAGAATCAGGAATATCTATATTTAAATTATTTGCTGATTTTAAATTTATAAACAAGATTAAAGCATTCATATCCATAGTTTTTGATTCTAAATCAGATGGTTTTGAACCTTTTATAATCAAATTTACCATTTTTCCAGTTTCTTTCCCCAAAGAATAATAGTCAAATCCAAAACCCACAATACTTTTAGCAGCTTTTGCTAATTCTATATCTCCTGAAATAGATGGAATTTTATTCTCATTTAATATTTTTCCAATACTTTCTATTGATGAAGCCAATAAATTATCTGTAAATATATAAACAGCATCTATATCATTTATTTTTGAATTCAAAGAATTTATCATTTCAGAAGAAGTGGTTCCAGGAATCTCTACTATATTTAGTTTTAAATCTTTTGCAAATTTTTTTGAAAGGTTTAAAAGTGTTTTTGAGTTAGTTTCACCAGGATTAAAAATTATTCCTATATTTTTTGCATTTGGAATCAACTTTTTTAGAATTGATAAATGAATATGTACAGGTAATAGATCACTTAAACCAACTATATTTCCATTGTTTTTACCAAAATTTTTTATTAAACCCGCACTAATTGGATCTGTAACAGCAGAAAAAATTAAAGGCTTATCTTTAATAACATTTGCTGCTGCTTGAGCACTGGGTGTAGTGATTGCAACTATTATATCTGCAGTATTATTAAATTCTTGTGCAATAGATACTGCATTTTGAAAAGAACCTTGAGCATTTTGAATAATAATTTCCACATTTGGATTTTCTTCTTTGATAGTTTTTATAATAGCTTTTTGAACCTGGTTTAATGCTGGATGGTCAATAATCTGTGTAATTCCAACTGTAATAGAAAAACTAACTAAAGATAATAACAATACCCATACTACAAAAAATTTTTTCATAATACCACCTCCATAATATTTATTACAATAATATTTTTTTAGAAAATAAGACAAAAAAATATAAAAAAAAGTGGATGCTATAAAGCATCCACCTTTTTTATTTAGCCTTCATTCCTCAAATAGGTATAACAAAAGAGGTATGGAGGCCATCACAGTGGATGCCATTTCCATACCAATAATAATAGCTATTTAAATTATAATCTTGAAATAATTTTTTCATTAACATACAACATCACCTCAAATTCATTTGCAGTAATTTTAACACATGTTACATTCTTTGTCAAGAGATAATTTTATAAATAATCCACGGTTATTTATTCAATATATTGATAGCTTTATCAAGAAGTGTTTTTAAACTTTGTGATGTTTCCTTTACTTCATCAAGCAGAGCGATATTCTTTTCTTTATTTTTATACTCAAAACTATTTGCATATTCATGCAAATCTTTGTGCAATTTTAAAATATCTCTCCATATTGATTTTAATTCATCTGGAAGATTTTGAGATATAACCCTTATCAAAATACCAAAACCACACTTATCAGAACTACTTTCTGATAATAATCTTAAATTTTCATTTGTTGATTCCTCAAATCTTTTCACCCAATCTGTATGTGACTCTTTTGCCTTTTTTAATTCTTCTATTAAATCCTGTTTTGTAAATAATTTAAACGATGAAAATATATCTACTGTTTTTATTAATTCAAATGATTCTTTTTCTACTATATTTAACAACTCTGTATTTCTATCTTTTATATAAATCTGCTCTTCGATTACTTCTTTCATATCTTCTTTTAGAGCATTTACAAGTTCTGTAATATTTTGTGACGATGCTGTTAATTCCTCAACTGCTGCACCCTGTTCCTGAGCACTTGCAGCTAAATTATCTGAATAATTAGAAATTTTTTCAACAGAATCTATAAGTTCATATAATTGATCTGCTGTTTCTTTGTTTACAGAAGAAACACCTTTTATATTTTCAGACATATCCATAACCATTTCTGATGTTTCATTTACACCAGTCATAACCTCTCCAAGATTTTCTCTTATACTTTCAGCAGCTTTTCTACTTTCCTCTGCTAACTTTCTAATTTCATCAGCGACAACAGCAAAACCCTTTCCTGCTTCACCTGCTCTTGCAGCTTCTATTGCAGCATTTAACGCCAATAGATTTGTCTGTTCAGAAATATTAGTTATAGTTTCAACTACATCATTTATGATTTCAGCTTTTTCAGCTACTGACTTTACTTTATTAACAATTGGTATCATGTTTTCTGTAATATTTCCCATAGTTTCATTAACCCTATCAAGACCAACTTTACCATTATTAGCAACTTCATTGATATTATGAGCAATTCCACTTAATTCCACAGCTGTATTGGCTAAACTTTGAATATTATCTGATATTTCATAAGTACTTGCATTTTGTTGTTCAACATAACTTGTTATATTATTTAAAGACTCAATATTATTTTTTAAAGAATTAAGGGCTTTTTCAAAATTATCATCAAAATTCTTTAATTCACGGTTTATTGAGTTAAATTGTGATATATTATTTCTAAATCTATTAAAGAAATCCTTTAATGATTGTCTGAATGAATCAATAAATATATTAAAGAATTTTGATATTTCACCTATTTCATCATTCTTAGAATACTCAAGTTTAGAAACTAAATCCCCACCATTTTCTGATAATTCACCCAATTTATTCCTGACACTATACAATGGGTTCATTAATTTTGAAATAAAAATATACAGCAATATCAATGCTAAAATTATTATTATCGATATTCCAATTATTATCATTTCAAGGAATAATATAGAACCATCAAAATTCTCTGTTTTTATTTTTGTCAATTGTGTATTGATTTTTTCCAGTTCATCAAACGCATTTAAAGCCGGGCCATCATCTATTTTTATTTTTTTATCTATTTCTGATATGCTTAGACCCTGTTTTTTCAATTCGGCAGCTAATTTTATATTTTCACCATATAATTTAAAAGTTTCTTCAATTACTTTAAGATATTTTATCTCTTCCTGAGTAACATCTGGAATATTTTTATACATTTCAAAATCTTTCATCACTTTTTCTTCTCGATCAAAAAATCTTGTTATATATTTTTCATCCCCTCTTAAAACATAATTTTTGAATAAATGTATACCTCCACCATATCCAAATTGTTCTTTAATATCCGAAAGGAGATCCTGCCTTTTAGTTACTGTATTTACATAATCTTCCCATTGAAGTTTTAAACCTCTCGTTTCTTTAATAACAAAAAATCCAATAATCGAAAAAATAATAATACCTAAAATTACCATTATAGATATTTTTGTTTTTATTTTCATTTTTTCACCCCTTTCTTAATTTAATATTATTTCTTTTTTATATTATATCATATTTTTATATCATTGTAAAAATTTAATTACTACATCAACTATTATTATTTTTACATAAAAATAATAATATCTTTTGTTTATTATGATAATATTAAATTTAGACTTAAAAAAAGGAGGATTTTTAATGCATGATAAAATTGGGGTATTAAAATATTTTATGAAACCCCAGCAATATGATACATATCCTATAAAATGGAACGAAATATTTGGAAATAAAAGAAAAATATATGTTGAAATAGGATTTGGCAGTGGAGAATATATGGCTGCACTTGCAAAATCTAATCCGGATATTAACTTTATTGGATTTGAAACCTCTTTGACAGCTTTGTACAAAGCACAAATTAATTTTC
Source organism: Marinitoga sp. 1155 (assembly GCF_001021175.1). Taxonomy (NCBI): domain Bacteria; kingdom Thermotogati; phylum Thermotogota; class Thermotogae; order Petrotogales; family Petrotogaceae; genus Marinitoga; species Marinitoga sp. 1155. Next base: position 40,785 of record NZ_AZAX01000018.1, read on the forward strand.
ATAAAAATAATATTAAAAATGCTCGTGTTATTCAGGGAGATGCACGTCTTTTAATAAGAGAATTATTTTCATCTAATTCAATTTCAAAATTAATAGTGAATTTTCCCTGTCCATGGCCGAAAAAACGACATAAAGAAAGAAGAATTTTTATTACATCGTTTATTAATACTCTGGCTGATGTTTTAAAAAAAGGCGGGACAATAGAATTAGCAACTGATGTAGATTGGTATGCTCAAGAAGTTTATGAGAATTTCAGTAATTCTGAATTTTTTGAAACGCAAGAAATTATCAAAAATTTTAATAGACCTATAAAAACAAAATATGAGTTAAAATGGGACAATGAAGGTAGAAATAAATATTTATTTATTGCAAAAAAATTAAAAAGTTTTAAAATAAAAAGAGTTCTGGAGGGAGTGAGCGATTTGCCTCATAAAAATATAAAAGATATTGATATAGAAAAATTAAAAAGTTTAAAAGATAAAACATTCAAAGATAACAACATAACCTTTACAGTAAGCTCTGTGTATGAAGATTTATTAAATGATAGGTTCTTACTCAGGGTTGTTTCTACTGATGATGACTTCATGCAACAATATTATATATCAATATATAAAAAAACAAATGATTGGCTTGTTAAATTAGATTCAACAACAATTCCATACAGAACCCCTGCTGTAAAATATACAGTTTATAAAATTGCAGAATTAATTGAAAAATAAATCTTAAATATATTATAAAAATTATTATGTGGTGATTTATATGAAAACAAAAACTTTTAATCTTATCATTGTGTTATTACTTACACTTGGATTACTAATTATTTCCGTAAACTCATTATTTCAGATGAATAATGATAAAAAATTGCTCAATAATATGAAAAACTCAATATCTCTAATAAAAAATATATCTTCAGCTGTCTTTCATCTTCAGAATGAAAGAGGACTTGTTAATATGTATGTAAATGGTGAAAAAAGCGTTTACGATGAATTGGTAAAAGAAAGAAATCTATTTAATAAATATCTTGAAAATATTAAAAATTTAAACCTCGAAGATTTTTATTATAAAAAATTGGAGGATATTGAAAAAAAACTCAATTTATTGCGAAAAAATATAGGAAAAGATAATAATATAAATATTTTTATAAATTACACAACAATAATAAATGATCTCCTTGATTTTTATAATTATTCCATAAAGCAAAAAACTGTTTCAGAAACAGGAAAATGGTTGTCTTCCATATACTTTCTCGAAAGGATTAAGGAATATTCTGGTGAATTTCGAGGTATATTTTCAGTCATTGTATATAAAAAAATGAAAATAAGTGAAAAAGAATATTATTTATTGGATAGAAGTTTTTATTCGCTTATTGAATTTCCGAAATTTAAGGGTTTATCATTTACAAAAGAAACATATGAAAAATTAAATAATTTTTATAACTTTGAAGGTTATAAAAGTTTATGGAATTATTATGAACTTTTTGAGAAAAAATCTCCAAAACTATATGAATTAAATTCAAAAGATGTTTTTAAAAATCTGAGCATGCTTGTAAATTATTTTCAAAACATAATAAATTATGAACTATCAAGTCTGGATTCAAATATATCTTCCATTTTAAAGGAAAAAATAACTTTTTTATTTATTGATATTTTCACGCTATTTTTTAGCATTATTATGGCTATATTTATTATTATTAATTATTATAAACTGATAAAGGTTAAAGATGAACTGGATAAAAATCTGAGCTTATTTCAAACAATATTTGAAAATTCTCCTGTTGGTATAATAATTTTTAATACTAATTTAAAAGTGATTATGGCAAATCCAAGTTCGTTAAATGTCTTAAATTTGAAAAAAAATGATATTATCGAATTTGATCTATCCACACTACCAAATAAAATTATAAAAGATAATATTTTTAATGTTTTAAAAGGTAAAATTTCTTATTATGAAGGAGAATATACATCTTTCATTTCTGGAAAAAAAATTATTTTACGAGCTAAATTTGCTCCTTTAAAAAAAGATAATTATATTATTGGAGGTATAATTATTATGGAAGATTATACCGAAAGAAATAATCTTGAGAAAAAACTTAAACATCTGGCTACTCATGATATATTAACTGGACTGCCTAATAGAACTCTATTCTTTGAAAATTCAAAAAACATACTTGCAATTGCAAAAAGAAATAGTTTAAAATATGCTTTAATGTTTATTGATATTGATAATTTTAAAAAAGTGAACGACAATTTTGGACATGATAAAGGAGATGAAATTTTAATAGAATTTTCAAATATTCTAAGAAATTCTTTAAGGAATTCTGATCTTATTTCAAGATTCGGTGGAGATGAATTTGTTGTATTAGCTCAATATAAAGAATTAAAAGATATACATACAATAACAAAAAAAATGTCAGAAAAAATATACAGGAAATTTAGTACAAATAAATGTTCTTTTTCTATTTCATTAAGTATTGGTGTTTCATTATTCCCTGAACACTCTGAAAATATAGATACATTAATTAAATATGCTGATATGGCAATGTATAAAGCTAAAAAATTTAAAAATACAGTTATTATATACAAAAAACCCCAATAAGGGGTTTTTTGTTAATTTATATTTCTTTTACTTCATCAAAATTTTTTTTATAATTAAATAAGAATGCTGTTGATAATAAACTAATCATAGATAATATTAATATAAAGAAATTCATACCACCCATTGAATAAAAAATAGATAGATATGGCCCAAAAAAGTTTCCACTTATTCTAAAAGCTGAAAATACTGCCATTCCTTTTTCTTCAAAACCAACTGATAGATATGACGCATATTCACTACTCATTGTTAAAGATAGACCAAGGAACAATCCTGATATAATTATCAAAAATAGGAATAAAAACATCGATATTGAATTAGCAAACATCGCAAATATTAAAGTTGAAAACGTAGCAAGAGGTATCCAAATTCTCACTCCACTTATTTTATGTTTAAATAAATTTCCAAGCATTAAAGATAATGCAAATATTGATATATATATTTTTCCAAATATAGGATTATGAATATATTTTTCTATAAAAAATGGCATTGTAGCCTGAAATCCAACTATTACAGCTAATGTTAAAATACCAAAAAAAGCAGCTAAAAATATTCTTGGTGAAAACTTTGCTACCTGTTTTTTTACTTTTTCAGGATGAATATCTATAACAGGCAACTGTTTATAAACAAACAATGTGGCTATAAATAATATTACACCAACTGTCATTAAAATATAATGTGACATATAAATAAAACCCGTACCTATTACAAGAGGACCTATAACGGCTCCAAAACTTGCCAGAAATTCAACTAAACCAAAATATTTTGACTGTTCTTTTGCAGAAAAATTTGATTTTGTTATTACTGTTAATGCATTAGAAAATAGTGCAGAATCAGCTATTCCCTGGATTGCACGAAAAATTATTGCCAATATTGGTAATTTTAAAGATAATCCAGATAAATATAATGCTGTAGTCCATAATGCCATTGAATATAAAAATGTTTTACTTTCACCTTTTTTCTCTAATACCTTTCCCCAAAAAGAACCAAAAATAATGGATATTAAAGGGGTTATTCCTATATATGTACTTGCTAACCATGTTGAACCAAAAATTTCAGTTAATTGTGGAAAAGATGATGCTATTCCCACCTGAACAAATACCTGTAAAAATGGTAATGCGAGAATATATTTCAATGTGTTTTTCAACCGTCTCAACCTCCTGATATTATCTATTCTTAATCTTTACAGTCAACTTTAAACTATAAAGATTAAATTATGATGTATATTTTTTACTCACATATTAAATATATGATAATTATTGTTTCTAAAACTCTTTTTAAATCAAAGTTTAATCATCATGTAACGATATATGGATTCATAAAAGTTTTTATTCTGTTTTTTTATTTTCAACGCAGTATGTTATAATTGTAATGTATTTGTTTATAGTTATGAACTTTTGTTATCATATTAAAATTCCTGATAATAGTAATTTCAGAAGTTAACAACCAAAAATGTTTATAACTATTATAGTTGTTGTTAAAACTTTCAACATATATATTTTTATGGTTGATAAATTATAACAGGAATACTAACAATCAACGTTAAAAGTTATTTACTTATGAACAATTTAAATATTATCAACTAAAAATATAGAACATATATTCGTATTATGTACTTTGAACCAAAATAATAAAAGTTACATTTAATTATTTTCAAAACTTTCAACACATTAAAATACCCTATTATAAACATGTATACACTGTTATTAACTAACAACACTATCATAGCACCTGCACCAATATAAATAATATATAAAGGAGAAAAAATATGAAAAAAATTTTGTTGTTTATTTTAATAATAATAGTAATTCTTTTTTCACTGGATATTATATATATATATTCATCAACTAAAAAAGCTTTGATTCCTGTAAAAACAAACAACACCAATAATCTTGAAAAAGATATTTTCAAAATAAGCAATATAGATATAGAGGAAAATATAACAGTTGATACATGGTTTAAAAAAATGACAGAAGGTAAAATATTAATATTAAAAGACATTGTAACTGTTAATAAAAAAATTTATATTATAGGACAAAATGAAAAAATAAATCAAAATATAATAATAATAAGTTTTAATGAAGAAGGAGACATACTTTTCCAGAAAGAAATAAACATATCATCTAATGTAAAAATAAATACAGCGGAATACATAAATAATGAATTTTATATAGTAGGAACACAGGATTATAAACCAGTGATTTATATAGTAAATAACTCAGGAATATTAATAAAATCAAAAGTATTCAATAATAAAGGTGAATTCATAAAAATTATAAAAGATAATTTCGAAAATATTTATGTTACAGGATTCATAATAGAAAAAAATAAAAGAACAGGATATCTAACTGAAATTAATGAAAATCTTGATAAATTAAACGAATTTAAAATTACATGGTACAATGACGAAGTTATAACGGATATAAATTATGATAAAAACTATATATACTTACTCGGAAATACCAATTCTACAGCAAATAATAATGAAAATATTTTCATCATTAAATTAAATAAATTAAATTACAGTGATTATACAATATTAAAATATGGAAAAGAACAGTTAAATGAATATGGTAATACTATTTTAAAAGACAATGAATTTTATTATATTATAGGCTATAGTACAACAATAAATGGATTTCCATGGAAAGTATTAATAATTAAAACCGATAAAGATTTCAATAAAATATGGAGAAAAGATTATCTTTTAAAAAAATCTGCAAGAGGATTATCGGCAAATATCATAAATAAGAAAATTATTATATCAGGATATACATTAGAAAAAAATGATGACTTTGATGGATTTATATTACTATTAAATAAAGATGATGGTATTATTATAAAAGAAAATTATTATGGTGAAACTTTTGATGAAAGAATTTTAAAAACAATATTATTTGATGATAAAGCTTTGATATCAGTAGGATATCAGAAAAATCCAAATGACATTTTAGGAATAATATTATATTCAGATATAAACGGAGGATTAAATGGATTTATAAAGTAATCAACGATAATAGATTGGAGGTTAAAAATGAAAAAAGAAAAGGTATCTTTATATCAGTTAATATCAAAAAGTATAATGACAATAGTTATAACAAGTATTGTTTTAGTATTAATTTTAGTCAGCGTATTTAGCTATATAAATTTATTAAAAGTAGAAAAATCACTAAGAAATAATACAGAAAGTCTAATAAGATTTGCATTTAATTCATTATATAATGCGCTATATGATTTTGATTCTGTTTTTTATGAAAAATTAGATACATTAATGAATGAAATAAAAACATCACAGGATATAAATGAATCAATAGAAAAATTTGTTTCAACATCATACAAATCAAATAGAGAAAATAATGTCATAAAAAAAGTAAATATTGAGTCTATAGATCTAAAATTAAAAAATAAACTGATTAATCTTCAAAAATATAATTATCTAATAGAATTAGATTTAAAATCTGACAAATTACTAAGAAATATATATATAAAAACAGATGAGAATTTTTATGTTTTAAGCTCCATACTATCTATAGATAAAATAAAAAAAACAATAAATAATTTAGCAAATTTAAAAAATGAATATGACTTTATTTCAGATATCAATATATGTACGCATGAATTTGAAGGATTGTCACAAAACTTTTCTAATTTAACAGATGAAGATAAAAAGTATTTAGAAAAAGTTTTTTCTACTGAAAAAGATATCGTTATAAAAAATAATGAAAAAGTAAAATTTTACTATGTATGGAAATATGAAGATGAAAAAACTTTATTCAGGCCAATTGGTATAATATTAAAATTAGATTTTAATAAATATCGAAGTTCAATAATAATAAGCATTATTTTATTTTTTATATTGTTAAGTATAGTTATTATATCAATAGTTAAAAAAGCACATAAAGTATCAAAACAGATATCAAAACCATTTGAAATAATGCTTGATAATATGAAAAAATTTCAGAAAACACGTTACCTTGAATTTGATAAAATTATGGAAAAGTGTGAAATTAAAGAAATTAATGAGTTGATGACTGAATATCAAAAAATGGCTGAAGATATTATGACATCATTTGAAGAAATTAATGCTATGAACGAAGAATTAGAATCTTCTTACAAAGAAATT
>NZ_AZAX01000019.1:0-5177 GCF_001021175.1 Marinitoga sp. 1155
ATGTGTCTGGCACGCCTCCGGCGTGCGCCCTGTGCATGGATCACACCCTCCGTCCATCTTGTCGAGTTCTATCTCTCTCCCTCTTTTTTACTTCCGCTGGGTGTCTCTGTTCACTTGACAAGGAGATGTCTATACCTCACCGCGGCTCTTCGTCCGCGTCCGAGTATATATATTACCACCTTTCTTCCCTTTTGTCAACTTACAATACCGTTAATTTTTGTTAATCATTAGTGAATTCATCGAGAGATTGGTTTTCATGCCTTTTTTCAATTTTAAATAAATATAAAAATACTACAAATAAAGATATATTATAGACTGTATTCCCTAAAAAATCCTAATGTAATTTTTATTACTATAATATTTCATACTACATTATACCTATTTAACATATATATGTTAAAATTAATATTACTTAAAAAATCTAATAATCACGGAGGTGTTTTAATGATAACTCTTTTTTGGTTCATGGTTGTTATAACAATAGTTGTGTTTTTTCATGAATTAGGACATTTTATCTTTGCAAAATTATTTAAAACAAAGGTTGAAGAATTCGCCATAGGTATGGGACCAAAATTATTTTCTTATAAAGGAAAAGAAACTGAATTTAGATTTAATCTCATTCCTCTTGGAGGATATGTTAAAATAGCAGGCGAAGAAATTGAAGATGGTGAGCTATCTGATAATCCAGAATTATTTTACAACAAAAAACCATGGCAAAAATTTCTAATTGCCTTTGCTGGACCTTTATTTTCAATTATTCTGGGATATATTGTTTTATCAATTTCCGGTTTGTTATATGGATTCCCAGAAGTTAAGATAGAAGATGTTATAGATGATTCACCTGCTTATTATGTCGGTATTAAACCTGGTGATGTTATAAAAAAAGTAAACAATAATATTGTTTTTGATAGTTCTATTTTGAGCCTCGCTATTAAAGAGGGTAAGCTTTTAGATTTGGAAATTTTAAGAAACAATAATATTATTAATTTAGAAATAGCGCCTAAATTATACAATCCAGAATACACCATTATATTTAAATCAGAAAAAATAGTTAATTTAAATAATAAAACTATCAAATCGTTTAATTTAAATCCACCAGAAAACATAGGATCTATTTTACCCAATTTAGAAAAAGGAGATAAACTAATAATTGAACTAAATGATGGTTCGAAAATAGAAGGAAAAATCAAAGGTTATAATATTTCTCAAAAAAGATATGCTATAGGTGTTTATTTTGCTACTTTTTCAAATATAATAAACAAAGATTATCCACCTTTTAAAAAAGACGACATTATACTAAGCATTAATTCTAAGGCAATAAATAATGGCTTGGATATAATAAAATATTTAACTCCTTTATCGTTAGATTCAGAAGATATTATGATTACCATAACTAATAATAGGATTTCAGAATATATCACGCCCATAAATTCAGATAATTTAAATATAATTATTCTTCGAAATGGAAAAACTATGGATCTTACTTTAAGTAAAAAAGAATTTTTTAAAATACTTCAAGAACCTTTGATTCTTAAATATGCTTTTGATAAATGGCGACCAAAAGGTTTTGAAATAATAACTGTTTCCATACAATGGGCTAACACATTGTTAAAAGCTATGGTTGATACGATTTCTCAATTATTTACAGGAAAGGTTAAGACTACCGAAGTAATGGGACCTGTTGGAATCGCTGGTGTTGTTGGACAGGCAGCAAAGGCTGGTCCTGAAGCTTTAATTTCATTAATAGCATTAATTACATTAAACCTTGGAATTGTTAATCTATTACCTATACCCGCTCTGGATGGTGGAAGAATTATCTTTTCAATCTATGAAATGATAACAGGTAAAAGAACTAACCCAAAGGTAGAAGCTATGATTCATACTATAGGTTTTATAATATTAATGGGACTCTTTGTCTATTTTACTTACAACGATATTTTAAGATTTTTTAAGTAATCGGAGGTATATTTATGTTTTCAAAAAAAATAGTTTATGTAAAAGATATCCCAATTGGAGGAAATAATCCTATTTCTATACAGAGTATGACAAATACCGACACTCTTGATACAGAAAGTACAATACGGCAAATTATAAATTTATCTAATGCAGGTGCTGAAATAGTAAGGGTTTCTGTTAGAAATTTTGATGATATTTCTTCTTTTAAACAAATTTGTAATTTATCTCCTGTCCCTATAGTTGCTGATATACATTTTGATTACAGGTTAGCTATAGAATCCATAAAAGCTGGAGCTGCAAAAATAAGGATCAACCCTGGAAATATTGGCAGTAAATGGAAAGTAAAAGAAGTTGTAAAAGCTGCAAAAGATGCAAATATACCCATCAGGGTAGGAGCAAATTCCGGTTCTATAAAAAAAGAATTTGAAAATTCGAATATGCCAAGATTTAAAGCCTTAGCTGAAAGTGCTTTAGAAGAAGTGAGAATAATGGAGGAATTAAACTTCACAGATATCGTAATTTCAATAAAATCAACTGATGCTAAAGAAAACTTTTTGGCTAATAAATATATTTCAGAAAAGGTACCATATCCTTTGCATATAGGAATTACTGAAGCTGGAATTTATGAGGATGCTTTAATATTATCTTCTGCAGGACTTGGAACATTACTATTAAATAATATTGGAGATACAATTAGAATTTCCATAGCAGGAAATCCTATTAAAGAAGTATTAGCTGCAAAAAAATTATTAACTTTGTTAGGATTTAAAAAAGGCCCCAGAGTTATAGCTTGCCCAACCTGCGCAAGAACAGAAATAAATGTAGAAGAGTTAGCTACAAAAGTTAAAGACTGGACTAAAAATATTAATGAAAGTTTAAATATTGCGGTAATGGGCTGTGTTGTAAACGGACCAGGAGAAGCAAAACATGCTGATATTGGCATAGCTGGAACCAAAACAGGCGGTGCAATATTTATTAACGGTAAAATTGCTGAAACTGTTCTTTTCGAAAAACTCGAAAACACTTTCAAAAAATACATTGAAATTTTAATAGAAGAAAGAAAAAATTTTGATAAAAATTCATAAAATATAAAATATCTGGAAATACTGCAACTAAGAGATTCTTTTTAGAGTTTTGATTATGTCAATACCCTTTTTGAAAAATAATATGTGCAATAATCTGATTTTTCAAAAACAAGCCTATTTTTAAGGCTTGTTTTTTTTCCTGAGTTTGACAGTTATTTTTTCAGAAAAAGAGATAACGCTTTAATATAACTTAAAACAGCAATTGTTAACTTTTTATTAAAAGCAAAAGTGTCACCACATCCCAAAATTAATTTTAAGTAAATGAAAAATATATAATTACGGAAAAATTATAACTCTAACATTTAAATTTCACAAAGTGCATTAATTTTACGAAAATCTAAGAAAAAACTTTATATTTGCTAATATTTTATAATAATTATCATTAACCAACTATTATTAATTTACACAGAATTTTGGATAGCCCCTTTCTATATTTTTGATGGATTTTCGAAATTAGTTTTTATAAACCATATATGTAATTTTATTCCATTTTCTTTTTCTAAATTATATTCAAAATCTTTTATTGTATTTGAATATATTATTAACCATCCTTCTTTTATCCCTTTCCTTTTTATATATTCTTTTAGTTGCTTTTTTGATTTTTCATATTGATCTTCATCTATATTTGCTTTTATTTCTATTAAATATTCTTTATTGTTTAAATTGATCAATAAATCTATTCTTCCTCCGCCTATTTGTGTTTCTGGATATACTTTTCCATCTGCCGCTTCTACATACAAACTAAGAAATTGATCAAGATTGTATTGATATACTCCTTCGTAATAGTTTCTGCCCTTGAACATTACTGCTCCTCTTGATTTTATATATTCTATATATCTTTTCATCAATTTGTTTAAATCCAGACTTCCATCTTTGTTTAGATATTTTTTTATACTTTCATCAAATGGTTTCATTTGCGATTTTTCTCCATTGATTTGTGGTTTAAATCTTGCATATAACGCTTTGTAATACAACGGCACTTTTACACAGCATATGCCTTCACAATTGTCTATTACTCCGTTTATATATAAGAATTTTATGTTTTCATCATATATATTAAATTCTATATTATTTGGTTCAAATAATATTTTCATCATTAATTCTTTTTCTTTTTTTGCTTTGTTTATTATATTTGATATGTTTTTGTCTATATATACTCTCATATAATCATATAATGTTTTTTCAAAATGTTTTTCTGTTATTATTTTTTCTCCTTTTGCTTTTTTCATTACTAAGTCATATGCAAGTCCATTGGTTAATCCTGGTTGTCCTGCTGCGTTGTGCCATATTAATTCTTTTACTTTTTCTTCGAATATTTGTCCTGTTTCTGTTTCGTGTTGATTTAGTAAATCATATACTTGTTTTTTGGTAAAGTATGGCACTTCTAAATGTTCTGCTATGTTGAATGGACTGGCATTGTCTTCTAATATTCCGCTTAGATATCCTACGCTTATTAATATTACACTTCTTAATCCATATATTTTTCTATCATGATATATATTTCTTATCACATGTAAAAATTGATTCATTAACTTTGAATTTTCAAATTTCTCAAATTCATCTATCATCAATATTATTTCTTTTCCTTCTTTTTCTGTTATCTCTTCAATTAAATTTCTTATATCATCTATACTTCCCGGTATAGTTAAATCAATAATTTTACCATACAAACCTTTTAATGAACGATTTATATCCTTTACAAACGTCCTTAAAAATTCAATTTTTCCTTTTTCTCCATAACTTTCAAAAGAAATAAAAATAGGTAAATATTTATCTTTTATTTTCTCAACTATATCTTTTAACAGTGTTGTTTTTCCACTTTGTCTTGGTGCTGATACTGTAAAGTATCTCCAATTTTCTATATGATCAAGTGCTTCTTTCATTATATCGGGTCTCTCTACGTAATAACAGGTCTTTTTATCAACAGGTCCACTCGTGCAGAATCTTCTCATGATTCACCTCCGGTGTTACACGCCTACGGCGGGTTATAGGTTAAAGATTAAAGATTTTAAAATTAAAACTTTTCAATATTTTCAAAGAAAATATTCATACCTCCGGTAGGGTATTGGATTAAAAACTTTAGATTTGAATTAAAACAAAAAAATTCTGAGCTGTCGCTCTCCTTCGGTAAATATT
>NZ_AZAX01000020.1:0-51507 GCF_001021175.1 Marinitoga sp. 1155
AAAATAGATTAGAAACAAGATTAAAGCATTTTTCGAAATACAAAGTATTAATAATAGACGAAATAGGATATTTGCCAATTGATACAGATGCTTCAAACTTATTTTTTCAATTAATATCAAAAAGATATGAAAAACACAGTACAATAATTACAACAAATATGCCATTTTCAAGTTGGGGTGAAATATTTGGTTCTCCAGTTTTAGCTCAAGCTATATTAGACAGATTATTGCATCATTCTCATGTTATTTCAATTAAAGGTGAATCTTACAGACTAAAAGAAAAAATGGATTTTTTTGCTAATTCTGTTTCTAATTCTTAATCCCTTTTTTGTACATTTTTATTTTCCCTTTTTTTAACATTCTTGTAGTTGTTTTTACACTTTGAGAAGGGTATTGAGAAAGGTATTGAAAAAGGAAATTTTGAAGGCGAAAAAACAATCGCAAAAAGTCTTTTATTCAAAAAATTTGGAGATAATATTGTTCCATACTTAAATAACCTTGATTATTTGGATATAAAAACAATTGAAGATTTAACTAACAATATCTTTGATATTACTCTTGAAGAGGCTATTAACCTTCTTAAAAATTCATCTAATTAAATTAATAGATATTTTCAATTAAATAGACAACGCCAGGAATAACTCCTGGCGTTGTTGTATATGCTTGGATATCGTAATAAAAATAAAAAAAACATGGGAGCTACTATAAATTATAAATGTTTTCTATATCTTTTGGGCTAAATAAATATAAATTACTGCCTTTTAATTTGAGAAGTTCATTTGAAAATCCACTTTTTGAAAAAATAGCATATATTATATTTTTGTTTTTTACATTCAAAAATTCACTTCTTAATCTTAATTTATCATATACATCGATATCTACTTTTTTATTTGTCCATTTACATTCAGTAAAAACAATATTATTTTTATCATACGCGACTATATCTATATCATATGATTCATTTTTCTTGTATGGAACTCTTCCCCAAATTTTTCCAATCTTCTCTGGTGTAAACCCAAATAAATCGGGATTTTCCATAATGAATCTTTTACTAATTTCTTCAAATTGAAACCCCATAAATGTATTAAAAGTATCTTTAATTTTTTCAATTGCTTTTTGAGGTGCAAACTCCATTAATGAATAATTTTTATATATGTGATAAAAATAAAAATTGTAAAAACTATCTTTTATAACATATCTAAAGTTTTTGCTATTTTTCCCAAATAATGATTTTTCTTTTACAATTATCTCGTATATATCACTTAATTCATTAAGAAATTTTGGCAAATTTGTTTGTGGAATGCCTGAAATATCTGAAATTTCAGAACTTGTTCGCATTCCACCTGATAGAGATTCTAATATGGAAAAATAGGATCTATGTTCTGAACCAAATTCAGTAATTAATATATTTTTTGCTTCTTCCTTTAAAGGGGCAAAATCATCAACAAATAATTCATAGACCAAATCTTTTAAATTTTTTTTGTTTTGAAACAACCATAAATATTTAGGTATTCCACCTGTTATTCCATATATTTCTAATGATTCTATAATATTATAACCAAAGTCCTTTAACATAATTAAAGAATCCATTAAAGAAAAATCTTTGATTTTTAAAATATAATCATTTCTTCCAAACATAGGCATTTTCTCATCTGTAAATATTTTCTTTATCATTCCTACATATGATCCTAGAACAATTAATTTATTATTATTTCTATTTTCATCCCAAGCATGTTGAAGTGCATATAAAATTTCTTTGTTCACTTTAAAGAAATTTTGAAATTCATCAAAGATAATATATTTAAACTTTTTAAATAGATCAGAAAACAGGTCATACCAATTTGTATATATTCCCTTTGAAAATAATAGACTAATTTCTTTTAATAAAGTTTCTTCTTTTTTTGCTTCAACAAAAAAATAAAATGTATTTTTTTTGTTTTTATAAACCTCTTTAATGAGAGTAGTTTTTCCAATTCTTCTACGACCGTATAAAACAATAAAAACCTTTCTATTTAATTCATTTATTTTATTGAAGAAATCAATTTCCTTTTTTCTGTTATAGAATTTCATAATCTCATCCCCATTATTCTAATAATAATTATACTAATCAGAATTATTCTAAACAGTATAATTATAATACTATTAATAATGAATGTCAACTATTAATTCAATAAAAATAAATCTTTGTGCAATGACTTTTTATTAGTAAAAAAAGATAAAACAAAAAATTAACTATATTAATATATCAGGTGATATATTAATTGAGTAATTATTATTAATTTTAGAAATATAAAATTAACAGCAAATTTACCACGTTTTTGTTTACTTTTTTTTTTTTTTTTTGATAAAATAATAAGTGAATAAATTAATATTTTCTGCTGGTGCCAGTTTTATTAATCAAAAAGTATTGGAGGGATGGTAGTGAAAAAGTGGTATGTTTTTATTATATCGATGATGTTATTTGTGACAAGTTTAAATGCAGCTACGATTATAGGTAGTGAAGAAAATAGAAGCTTAAATAATGTCAGCTCTAAAATCGATAAGACATTAGAAATTCAAATTGACAATAAAGTTATAAAATTTATTCCAGAAAATAATATTCCAAAAAATATAAAAGTTTTTTGGGTAAAAGATATTGCAGAATTAAAGAAAATTATTAATGAAATATATTCATTAAAATTAGTACATAGTAAGAAAAATTTTTTAGATAATAAGATTTCGAATACATTAAACATAACTAATCGTACGCATTTTAATTATCTTTTTGATACTTCGGAATATAAAAACAGATGGAACCAAACTGTATTAAAAGTAGTGTTAATTGGAAAGTACTTTTATAATAATAAAAAAGTTACAAGTATAAATGTTAATTTGGAATCTTATACATATAGACCAGGATGGGAGATTGTATCAATGAATAAAAATTATGGTGGAATAGGTTATGATTATGCCTGGGCTTCTGGAGAAGTTGTTTTTAGATTTTATTTAGGAATACACCCCATAGGTGTAACTATTATAACGAAAACATTACATGTTTATGATCAGGCTTTTATTAAATAAAGGGGTGATTAGATGAATTTAATAAATAAAATAATAAAAATAAATTTAGCTATTATATTATCAATAATATCTGTTGTGTTAATTTTTCAGGTAATTTCAATTTTCAGTATTGCAGGCGGTGAAGAAATTTCATTATCAGAAAATAAAATTATAAAAGATATAGTAGATAATTATATGAAAATCGAATTTTATATAGAAAAAGCAAAAAAAGGTGAAATTATTGATATAGAAAAAATAAATAATTTATTGAATGAAATAGAAAATTATAAAATAAGATTAAAAAGAGATATTCAAAAATATTTTCAGGAAGATATGTCATCTGCTGAATAAAAATAAGAAAAACTCATTCTTTCACAGAAATAACCATATAAAATAAAAAAAGGTAAAAAAAGAAAATAAAAAACAAAAGTCATTTTTGACTTCGTCAAAAAAATTATTATTAAAAAGATAAAAAACGAAATCAGGAGTAAGATACTTTAAAGACCTTTTGCAACTTTTCTTCGAAAAGCTGTTTAATGAAAAATAATTATTAAAATAAAAACCGAATAATTTTTGACTTTGCCAAAAAGTTAGGTAATGTTAGCTTTGAATTGAGGACCATTATC
The DNA here is from genome assembly GCF_001021175.1 of Marinitoga sp. 1155. Taxonomy (NCBI): domain Bacteria; kingdom Thermotogati; phylum Thermotogota; class Thermotogae; order Petrotogales; family Petrotogaceae; genus Marinitoga; species Marinitoga sp. 1155. Next base: position 3,666 of record NZ_AZAX01000020.1, read on the forward strand.
AGTTCTAATAATTAAATTTTGAGGGGTAGCATTTCTAAATTTAATAGCCTGTTAATAAATAAAATTTTTAATTTTATTTATTACGGATTTGAGAAAAAAAGTTAAGAAAAAGATGGTTAAAAAAGAGGTGCTTTAAGCACCTCTTTTTTAATAATGTTTAATATAATGAAATATTTCTACGAATTTTTCTATAGAGATATTTTCTGGTCGTATTTTTGGATCTATACCACATTTTTCTAATATATTATCAGTTTTATCATTAAATAATATTTTTAAATTATTTTTTATAGTTTTTCTTCTTTGTGAGAATGCAATATGAACAAACTTAAAAAATCTTTTTTTATTTATATCTGGAATATTTTTTTTAGGAGTTAATTTAACAACAGTTGAATCTATTTTCGGATTTGGTATAAAAGCGTGTGGAGGAATATCGAATAATTTTTCTACATTGCAAAAAAATTGAACAAATATACTTAAAGGGCTGTAATTTTTGCCGGATTTTGCCAGCATTCTTTGGCTATATTCTTTTTGTACCATGAGTATTGCAGACTGAAAATTTGGAGTTTCAAGAAATATTTTTTCCAGAATTGGTGATGTTATATAATATGGAATATTTGCTACATATTTTGGAGAAGATACTTTCGATAAATCAGCTTTTAAGAAATCCATAAATTCTATTTTTATATTATTAAAACTTTTAAATCGCTCTTCTAATAGTGGTTTTAAGCGCTCATCAATTTCAAAAGCTAGTATGGTTGCACCGCTATTAATAAGTTCTTCTGTTAATGTACCTGCCCCAGCTCCTATTTCTATAACAATATCGCCTTTTTTTATTTCTGCTTTTTCTACAATTTTTTTAGCGTATTCCTGTGTTGATAAGAAATTTTGCCCGAGGCTTTTTTTGAGGTATATGTTATATTTTTTTAGCCAATCACTTGTTTTCATAAAAAACTCCCTTCACTTGACAAATTAAAAAAAATGTTGTATAATATCGAAAAAACAAAATAATAACGATTAAATAGAAATATAAACGAATATCAACCAAAAACAACTTTTTAATTCCCCCTGTTTAACCCTTGGCAGCCAAAAAGGCTGCTTTTTTTATATTTTTTTCAAATAATTTATTATATAAATTTTCCAGATGTTCCTGAATACTATAAGCAAAGGTATTGTAATTAATACACCAACTACACCATACATTTGCCCAAAAATTAATAATGAAACTAAAATGAGAAACCAGTTTAAATTGACCTTTCCTCCAGATATCCTTGGGGATAATATCCACATTTCTAGTTGATTGGCCAGGGTAATAATTATAATCCCTTTTACAATACCCATTAATCCAAAGTTCGTAAAACCAAGGAGTAAAATAGGAATTGCAGTAATGAATATTCCGAGATAAGGGATAAAATCTGTGATTCCTGCTAATAATCCCAGAAATAAAGGGTATGGAAATCCAAATATTAATGATGTAAACCATGTTATAACGCCAACAAAAAGCGCAGTGATAATTTGTCCGGAAACAAATTTTTTTAAATCTCTAATGGTAATAATTAAAAATCTCTTTGTTTTTTTTATATCGGAATTTGGGAAAAACTTATCTATAATTTTCCATAAACGTTTATTGGCAATGGCCATGTATGCTGAAGCTACAATTAAAAGCAATCCAACTGTTATAAAATTGGAGATATTTGATGCGAGGTAACTGGCAAATTGTATGATTATATTTTTTAAATATGTTCCTGTAGTATCAAGTAATGTGTTTATTACTTCACCTGTTGTTCCCGGTATATTATTAAAGTCTATATTTTTTATAACATCAAAAGCCTTTTTTCCTTCTTCAACGGTTATTGGAATTAAACTATAAAAGGAATACACTATGGCACCGTAAAAAATGAGTGAAGCCATTGGAACTGTAACTTTTCTTGAAATTTTTAATTTTTCAAGATATGATGCTATTACATCTATTAATATTGTAAAAAACAAAGCTACAACAAGACTTCCGACTATTGTCGGAAATAATTTTAACAATATCAGGAAAAATATTAAATAAGCAACTAAAAACCAGAAAGATTTGGGCATAAAATCACCTTAAAAAAATAATTTTTTTATACTTTATTTGTATGTCAAGTTCAGTAAAAATAACATCGTATTCATTTTTTAAATCTTCGAACAAAGTAGTTGAAGTTTTATTTCTTTTATAATACCACCAAAAAACATATGGATCTTTTGCGAGAATATCAGAATTGTTATATATATTGCTATTTTTAATAATAACATCATTAATTAGGATATTTGTTGAATCTAACTCTTCAATTTTATAAGGATTTTTAATATTTAAATTTATACCAATATTTGGGTTATCAAGAAACATTTGTAATATAAATAGGGCACTGTTTTGATCTTTAGCTTTTTTAGCTTTCTTAGAGTTTAAAAAATTCTTTGTTAATGAATAACTTTGTCGTGTGGTTAAACGTTCATCCATTAAAACAACATCTGTATTAAAATTATTCTTTAATTTTAAACAAAAGTCTATTGTTTCGAATGTTTGTTTTGAATATCTTCCAGACATGGATATTGGAAGTCCAACTACAAATATATCCTTATCCTTATAAATTTTATTTAATTCCTTAAATAAAAATTTTGTTTCAAATGTTCCTTTTATTGTTGCTATTTTTAAAACTGCGTCTCCTGTGGCTATACCTGTTTTGCTTAGTCCATAGTCAAGTCCAATATACTTCAAAACTTTAACATCTCCTCAATAATATCTGTTTTTGTTTTCTTTATCTCGTATTTAATATCCATATTTTTTAGAATCTGTTCAACTATTTCCTCATCTTCATTCGATATTGCAATAATAGGGAATCCCCCCAGAGGGAAGAATTTAGAAAAAATCTTATTTTTTCTCAATTTGTCTAAAACCTTTACAAGATATTTTTGTTCTACTTTTATATACATATTTAAATCTTTTGTGGTCTTTTTCATATTATTTTACCTCCGCAATTTGATTGTTTAATAATGAAATTAGGCTTCTTGATTTGAAATTTAAAAAAAATCTAATTGAGTTTTTAAGAATCCACTTATCTAAAATACTTTCTTTCGATTTGACATTTTTATGTATTAAATCAAGTCTGAAATTTTCCATAGTTTTAAGTCCGTTTGATGTATTTATTACTATACCGGAATTAATTAATTCATCTATGATGTTTTTTACCAGCTCAATATCATCATTAAAATATTGTTTTGAAATAGTGTTTATATTTATACTATCATTTTCTTTTATTATTTCATAAACCTTTTTCATAATTTCCGTAGAAGGATATGTTCTTGAATAATCATACATAAATTTTGTAGAAAAGTCTGTATTATATGCCATAACAAATATAATATTATCTTTTTTATTATGAGGCCAGGATGAAATTAGATCAAGCAGTTCTATACGCGTTTTTGGAACGTCATATAACATAATTATCGAATTCCTGTCTTTTTGTTCAAGAGACAATCCATCGTTGGCAAATTCTGAAATTAATATTCTTGAAGGTCCTTTTTTATTTAATTCTCTGATATTTATTTTTTCAAAAAATGTGTGTGTGTGTGAATAATATATAATATAATCCTCTGAATATTCATAAGTGGTTGATATATATGATTTTAAATTTATATAGGGTTTTACATTATTGACTATAATATTTAAGTTTTTTGAGTTATATAAATAATCCTTTATCAATTTAAATTTATTTGAATTTATTTCCTTTACTACCTCAAAAGATGGAACATTGGTATTTACGTTTGCTACTCTGTAACCGCTTAATTTAAAAAATTCTTTTATACTTTCATCATAAAATGTTCCTAATATATTGATATCGTAAAATCGTGTTCTTATAATTTTTCTGAATTGTATGTATTCGGGAATATTAGCTATTATTGGATGAGAAAATGAATATATTGGTTCATCTATTAATAATTTTCTGGAAAAATCATTTAATCGCTGAATATTTTGAATATATGCCGGAACAGTGATCAAAATTACTTTTTTGCTTTTCAATATAGAATTTTCAACCTTTGATTTTTTATTATAGTAAATATTTTCAGAAGATATATATTGAGTGATTATCTTATAGGTATAATCGAGTAATAAATGAGATGAACCTATAATTATTAATTTTTCACCACTTGATATCGTATTCTTAATTTTTTCGATTAATAGTGTATTTTTAATTTTTATAGGAGCAAAGATAGCATTTCTTGCTTGATTTATCATATCGAGCAATATTTTATATTTATAATTAGCAAGATGATGGACATTGTCTTTTGCATGTAATGAAATTAATAAATTACCAGAATTTCCTTTTTCTGTTAATGAATCACCTATAAATTCTATATCCTTTACATAAAATTTTAAAACCTTTTGATTATTATAAAAGGTTCTTTCTATTCTAAAATTGCCAACGATATTACATTTCATATTACCAGACAATGTTTCTTTTTTGTTGTTTAATATGCCATATCCAACAACTTCAAATATCATCCCTTTTTCTGTTCTTGCAACAGCTGCAAGATTTTCTTCCTCAGCACCAAATATTTTTACCCTTTCCAGCGAAACGTTTCGTATTAAAAATATTGGCTCTGGATTTTTATATCCATAAGGTTCTAATGCTGTGATGTCGTCAAAAAAGGTACTCCATAAATTTTCAATTTCCATATCAATATCTATTTCAGATTCAGGTTCTTTATTACCATATATGTTTGCATAAATTTTATTTATTTCATCTCTTAAATATTCGATTTTTTCAGAATCAATAGTAAAACCTGCGGCCAATTCATGCCCGCCATATTCTTTAAAAAAATCTTTATTTTTTTGAGTAAGATTTTTCATCAATTCTATCAGACTAATTCCCTGAGGACTTCTTGCAGAACCTTTTCCGGTGTTATCATTAGAAGTGGTTGAAACAAGTAAAACTGGTTTGTTAAATTTATTAGAAAGTTTTGAAGCAACTATGCCTAAAACACCCAGATGCCAATCTTTACCACTTAATACAATAACTTTTTTATCATGATAATCGGGATTAATATCCATTAAACTTAATGCGGATTTATATATTCTACGTTCATGTTTTTGTCGTTCTGAATTTAAATCGAGTAATTGTTTAACCTTTTTTTCCAAATTTTTATTTTCTTCAGTCATTAAAAGCTCAAAAGCCTTCATGGCATCAGACATTCTTCCAGCTGCGTTTATTTTTGGAGCAATTTTATACGCAACTACATATGATTTCACATCTTCGGGAACAACACCAATTTCTTTCATTAAATATTTTAATGCAGGATTAGGATTGTTTCTCAATTTATCCAGACCTTTTTTTACAAAAAATCTATTTTCGGACCTTAGCGGGACAATATCAGCAATTGTTCCAAGGGCTACCAGGTCAATCAACGAAAAAGGATCGAAATCGTCTTTATTTAGAGTTTTATGAATTGCAAATAATACCTTAAAAGCCACTCCAACACCTGATAATCCTTTAAATGGATATTCGTCATCCTTTCTTTTTGGATTGACAATCGCATCAGCATCAGGTAAAATATTTTGTGTTTCATGATGATCCGTTATTATTATTTTCATTCCTTTTTCTTTTGCGTGTGAAACTTCATTTAATGATGTTGTGCCACAATCCACAGTAATTATATTTTTATATCCTTTTTCATAAAGTTCATCTATTGCCTCTATGTTTAAACTATAACCTTCATCTATTCTATTTGGAATATAAGCTTCAATATCCCAACCAAGAGCTTTAAATCCCTGATATAAAACCGCAGCAGCTGTTACACCGTCAGCATCATAATCACCATAGACCACAAGCTTTTCTTTTTTTTCTTTTATATCAATAAGCAAATCAACAGTCTTATCCATATCTTTTAATAGAAATGGATCAATTATAGATGATTCATCTGGATATAAAAATTCCTCTATATCCTCTTTGGTTCTTATTTCTCTGGAAATAAGTAATTTTATTAAAAATTCTGATAAACCCGTTTCCGCAGCCAGTTTTCTGGCTAACTTTAAATTTTCTGTAAATAAAGGACTACCTGAGTCCCAATAGACCCTCCAATTCTTTTTCAAAATATTCTCCCCTCTCTATTTATTTTTTTTATTTTGTTATAATTATACAAAATTTTTGCTATAAATAATATTAGGAAAATATTCCATTAGCTTTAATTTAACGTTAATTCGTTTATCCTGTATGAATAAAAGGTTGTGGGATGTAACAATTTTAGAAATATCATGGTATAATAAAATAAACGAATTTTTGGGGGTGAGGTTATGCGAAAAATACCTTTTATTTTAATTGTATTGGTATTTGCAATATCTATTTTTGCAGAAGATAGTAGAAAAACACTATTAATATACTCAAAAGGCTATTCAACATTGAGTACGAAAGTTGAACACAAACTAAAAGAAAGATTACTTGATATGGGAAAATATCGATTAATCGAAAGAGATTTAAATGTATTAAGTGAAGTAGAAAGAATATTAAGTGGAATAGCCAATAAAAAAGACTTTAAAATGAATCAATTGGCGGCTGATTATATTGTGTATGTAGAAGTAATAGATGCGTCATCACGTAGAAAAGAAGATGATGATGGTAATGTATGGTATGAATTTGAAATTGAAGGAGCATATAGATTAATAGATGTAGAGACAAGCCAGATTTTAGAAGTAAGAAGTATAAATGCATATGGTTCATATAATGTAACTAAGTTTGTAAGTGAATATGAAGCAAGAGATCTTGCCAAAAATCAGGCTATAGAATATTTGGTTAATACCCTTGTTTATAGAATGAATAAATTATTTTTGATTAATGCAAGTATTATAAATATAGAGAATAATATGGTTTTAATAGATGCTGGAAGAAATGTAGGAATATATAAAGGTATGATGTTTTCCTTTTCTAAAATATTTAAAGTAAAAGATGATATATATAGAAAAAAGGATGGAAAGCTAATAGTTAGAGACGTTTCAAATAACACATCTATTCTGGAAATCCTTGTAAAACCAAAATTTGATTTAAATAATAATATTAAAGTTATAGAAAATCCAGATTTATCACCAATAAGAGGACATTTTATTTTAAGCGGTGGGTATGTATTAAACGATAATTACTTATTTAGAATGGATTTTCTTGGAGATAACTACAAAGGATTTGGATTTGGATTTTATTTAGATTTTATATTTGGTAAAGATAATCCTGTATTTTCAACTGGTATCTCATTAAATTATATGAAACAATTTAATAAATTTATGCCAATAATTGGTGTTGATTTATATATGAGTTCTTCAATGGAATATGATACAGAATATGCTACAAATATAGCCCTTGGTATAAGTCCAAATATAGGAGTAAATATATTATTAAACGATAATTTTGGAATTACATTAAATGGAGGGTATAGATTTGAAACTAGCGTTGAAGGCAACTATAAACCTATTAATTCTCCGTTTATAAGAACTGGAATTGACATAATATTTTAATAAAAAATATTAAGGATTATATAATTGAAAAATATAATAGGTTGTCCAAAAAGTAAAGCCGCTCAAACCTTAATTGCTAATCTTCAAAAATAGCATATTTTCGCCGGTCGTATCAGACTCACATCCATGTTCGGCTTCACTCAATTTTGCATCCGTGCAAAATTGTCCGGCTTCATATGCTATTTTTTCAGGCAATTTTCGAGTTTTCGCTTACTTTACTAATTGGACACCCTAAAAATATAATACAAAAAATCCCCATAAATGGGGATTTTGTTATATAAATTTATCAGAAAAATTTTCTGTACGTTTCTTTTATTATCCTTTAAGACCTGAACTAACAAGGCTTTTAACGAATAGGTTCTGGATTGCAAAGAATATTATTAAAGTTGGAACAAGAGCGATCATAGTTCCAGCCATTATTGTTCCCCAATTATTAGAAGCTTCTGCATCAATTAGCATCTTAACTCCAATTTGAATTGTTTTCATTTTATCTTCCATAGTGACAACCAAAGGCCACAAATATAAATTCCATGCATAAACGAAATTAATCAAAGCGGCACCACCTAACATGGATTTTGATAAAGGCAAAAGTATTTTCCAGAAATATTGCATTGAAGTTGCACCATCAATTTTTGCAGCATCGCTTAATTCTTTAGGAATAGTTAAAAAATGTTGTCTCATCAAAAATGCATTTGTCGCACTGGCGGTGAAAGGGATAATTAAAGCTAAATAGGTATTTATCCACCCAAACTGTTTCATAATAAGGAATAGAGGTAAAATCATAACAGTTTCTGCCGGTAAAAATAAAGTTATAAATAATATCATGAAAGAGAGATTTTTCCCTTTAAATTGAAAGTTAGCAAATGCATATCCTGCAAGTGTTCCTGTTACTAATTTTCCAAAAGTTATAAAAAATGCAACTATTGAAGAATTTAAAAGCATTCTTCCTAAATCCACCAATTGAAGTGCCTCTACATAATTTTGCCAGTGAAATGAGCTGGGAAAAAGTTTTGGTGGGAAGGTATATACCTCAGCTGGTTTCATAAAACTCATGCTTAAGGCTAATAAAACAGGAGCCATTACTATCAAAGATATAATTATTAAAATAATTTCAGATAATATCAAATTAATTTTTTTCTTTCTTGAAATACTTGAAGCCATAATTTCACCTCACTGATAATGAACGGATTTTTCAACATTGTGGAAATAAATAAAGGTTATAACCCCCATTACTGCAAACATTACAATAGATTGAGCAGCAGCTGATCCATTATTTTGAAATGCAAAAGCATCCAAATATAACTTATATATCATAGTTGTTGTTGTGCCGAAAGGACCACCTTTTGTCATAATGTCTATTATACCAAATGAAACAAACATTGTTGTTGTGAAATTCATTATGAATAAATAAAATGTAATAGGAGATAATAATGGAAATTTTATTTTCCACATTCTTTGCCATAGATTAGCGCCATCTATCATTGAAGATTCCAGCAGTGAATCTGGAATCGATTGTAGTCCAGCTATATAAAAAATTAAATCAAAAGGAAGCATTTTCCATATAGTAGCCAACATAACAGCTATAAATGCATATGGAGTTGTTGTAAGCCAGTCGGTATTTATTCCAAAAAGTTCTATGAATAAATAATTCAAATATCCTACAGTTGGTGTTAACAAAAAAGACCATAATGTGCCTGCTATTGCTGGAGATATTGCATATGGTGTAAATATAAATAGTCTAAACAATCTCGTACCTGGAATATTTTGAACGAGTAATTGAGAAATCAAAAAAGCAATAAAAATAGTTAAAAAAACAGTTGAAAATGAATAAATAAAAGATGTAAAAACAGCCTGATAATATTCTGGATCACTAAACAAATCAATGAAATTATCCAACCCAACAAAAATACTTTTATTTCCAAAAAAAGATTCCTGATAAAAACTTAATTTAAAAGAATATGCTGCAGGCCAGTAAATAAATATAATTATTACAAGAAAAGTAGGAATAAGTAAAAGATAAGGGGTGAGTTTGCTTTTCCAGGACATATGTAATTCCTCCTTTAAAAAAGGGCGGATTTCTCCGCCCGTATATTTGAATTATTATTTAAATACTCTATTATATCTTTTTAAAGCATTTGTAACTGTTTTGGCGGCATCATTAAGAGCTCTTTCAACAGTTTTTCTTCCGTTTATAACATTTTCATATTCTTTTTCTATTATTTCTCTTGTTTCAGGGAATACACCCATAACTGCACCATTTGTATTAACTGTTTGTTTTGATAATAATAATTCCATTATAGCTGTTAAATAATTTGGATGCTGTGAATAGAATCCTTCTGCTAATAATTGTTCTATAGCATCTTTTCTTACAGGGAAATATCCTGTTTCAAGGTGCCATCTAATCTGTTGTGCTGGTTCTGTCATCCATTTTACAAATTCCCATGCTGCATCAATTTCTTCTTTTGGATGATTTTTAAGAATCCATAAGGATCCGCCACCAATAACAGTTCCACCCTGAACACTTAAATCAGGTTTTGGTAAGAATGCAGTTCCAACTTCAAATCCATTTTCTTTTGCTGTTTCAACAAAGAATTTAACATCTGATGTTGAATATAATACCATACCAGCTTTTTGTGAGATGAATATCTGTCTTGCACCAGACCAATCTTCTCTTTTTGTATTTAATAATAAACCTTCATCGGTCATTTTTTTGAATAAATTAAAGATATTTTGACCAGCTTTTCCATTAAATACAGCTTCAGTTGGTCTTACGCCAGCTCTTCCATTGCCGTTATTTACTAATGGTGCGTTTTGTACAGCCATCATTTGTTCAAAGAACCATGAATGTGTTGGCCATGTTAATCCATATCTAACAACATTACCATTTGCATCTTTCTTTTGTAATTTTCTTGCATATTCGATTAATTCATCATAAGTTCTTGGAGGTTTTTCTGGGTCTAATCCAACTTCTTTGAACATAGTTTTGTTGTAGAATAATATAGCTGTTGATGAGTTGAAAGGCATGGAATACATTTTTCCATCAACTGTATAATAATTTGTAACCTGTTCTAAAAAAGCACCTTTATCGATAGTTGGGTCTTCATCAATTAAATCTCCAATAGGAACAGCAATTCCACCATCAATCATTGCTTGTGTTCCAATATCATATATTTGTACAATATGTGGAGCATTCCCTGCTTTAACACCAGCGATTGTTTTGTTAAAGGTGTCTCTGTAAGAGCCCGTATACTGGACGTTAACTTTTATATTTGGATGAGTTTTCATAAAATCTTCAGCCATACTTTTTAAGAGTTCAATTCTCCATCCACTCATAGCATGCCAAAATTCTATAGTTACCTGTGCAAACATAGAAATGCTTAAAACAACTACCAATAAAACGAGTAACTTTTTCATACTTTTCCCCCCTTGGAATGAGATTAAGAAAATAATACTATAATTTATTAAATGCTAAAATAAGAAATATTAAGAAATATTAAATTGTATTAATATTATACATCTTTTTTTAATAAAAATCAATATCTCTATTTAAAATTAGAAAGATCAATTGTTTTTCATATTTTCATCGTACATTTTTTTAAATTCAATATGGTATTTTTTAAATATTTCTAGTATTTTAGGATTAAAATCATCGGGTTTTGTTCTGTTATCACCTTTTAGGATGATTTCTGTCGTTACTTCATGTGAAAACTCCTTTTTATAAGGTCTTTTGCTCCTTAAAGCATCATAAATATCGGCAAGGGCTACAATTTGAGCTTCTATTGGGATTTCATCTCCTTTTAATCCGTAAGGATATCCGCTACCATCATATTTTTCATGATGGTATAAAGCAATATTTCTGGCGATTTTAAAATAAGGTTCATCTAAAATTTTAGCACCATATATTGTATGTTTTTTCATTTCCTGCCATTCTTCGTCTGTTAAATTTCCATTTTTTAATAAAATTGATTTATCTATGAGAATTTTTCCAATATCGTGTAAAGGAGCATAAAGGTATATGTTTTCAATTGATTTTTTGTCCAGATTTAATTTTTCAGCTATAAATCGAGAATATTTTGCCAATCTATGTATATGTTCCCCCGTGACTTCATCATATTCTTCAGCAATATATGCCAATTTATTTGCAAGATTAAGATATACTTCTTTAATATGCTCATAAGATAATTTTTGAATCCAGAAAGCGCGTGCGAGATTGGCAAAAATTTCCATAATTTCAACAGATTCTTCAGAAAAAACTTTTTCACTATTTTTATCGATGTCAAGACAGAAATTAATCCATTCATTATTCTTTATACTTATTTCGTAAATCAAACTTTGCTTTATGGGTTTTGAAGCTTTTAACAGTATGTTATAAGATTCTTTGTCCATTTCAAGTCGTTCATTTTCAACAATATTATCAATAATTCTTATATTTTCTGTTTCTGGGATATGACCAGCAGCAAATGTGATTTTTTTCAATAGTTCAAAATTATGGCCATATGCACTTAAAAACTTCCAGCTATTATTAGAATCAATAAAAATTATACTACCATAATCTGCTTCTGGAATTAAATATATAGCAGTTCTAAGTAATTCTTCGTAAAAATCATCAAATGAATTTGTTATTTTTAGTTTTGAAATCATTTTTGTTAGTTGTAATAATTTAAAATTCAATGTTTCCATATTAGAGTAACTTTCTTCTAATTCTTCATTCATTGCAATAATTTCATTATTATATGCTTCCAATTCATCATTTTTTCTTTTTAATTTTTTGGTTGCATTTTTCAATAATATATAAAAAGTAATGGATATAGATAAAAGGATGATAATTATAGCAATTACTAATTTTATTATTTTTTCAAAGTTTGTATTTCTTTTTTTAAAAATATATTTGTCCAATAATGAATAATATATGGAATTTTCATCTAATTTCCATTTATCAAGATAATAATTAACATTATTTATAATATTTTTAGAGACATTTTTTGAAAATCCAAAATATATTTCAATTGGTAAAAAAACTATAGGAGTTTTGTATAAATTATATGTATTACCATTATACAATCTATTAACAATACCAGCATCACATGATTTGTTTTTTACGGCTTTCAATACTTCATCATAGGAATCAAATTCGTAAAAATCAAAATTCAAATTCATTTTTTTTGATAAATTTTTAATACCATTTTCGTGAATATAGTATATGTCATTTTTCAAAACAGCAACTTTTTTATTTTTCAAGTCTAAAATAGAATCAATGGAATCATTATTGGTATAAATGGTTCCCCAATTTGTAAAAAAGGATTCTGAAGGGTAAACGATAAAATTTTCTCTCTCTTTTGTTTTTCCTAATGCAATCAATATATCTATTTCATTGTTATTTATTTCGTTCAATAAATTTTTAAAAGAATTATATTGAAATATCAATTCCCAATTTTCTTTTTCGGCAATGCTTTTTAGTAAATCAGCGGCTAACCCCTTATATTCATTGTTTTCTTTGAAAACAAGAGGTGGATTTTCATATACGCCAACGATTAATTTTTCTGAATATAAAAAATTAAAAATAGAAATTAAAAAGAATATTAAAATAAATTTTTTCATAAAATCACCTATCTATTTAAGTTTTTATAATACTTATAATAAGGTTTGACATAAAATACCTCCTGTAAATTCATTAAATATTCTATTATTTCATTAAGTTTTTTTTGATTTTCTGTATTATATATATAGTTTGAAGCTATAGGTAAGTTCTTTTCGTGTATATCTTCATCTTTTAAAATGCTTTTTAAATAAAATGCTTCTACTGCAATTCTAAATTCTTCAAAATCAGCATTTAAATAAACAGGTGTTTTCATACTTACATAGTCACTTCCATCCTTCCCGATAAATTTACCGGAAAATTTCAATGCAATTCCAAAAGAACCAACCACTTTATTGGTTAAGTTTAGATCTTTTTTTGCAGAATGTATGGCTTCTATTATAGAATTCGCTTTCTTTTCCTTGAATAGATTATACACATATTCTATAAAATTATCCCTGAATTCAGGATAAGGTAGAATTTTTTCATGTTTTATTTCCCATCTCCTTGGTATAGGCACGAGTATATACCCTTTGGAATTTTTCCATAATCTTTTTTCTTCTATCATTTTTTTAATCAGTTCTTTTAATGAATATTTGGAATTTTTTGTTATCCATGGGTTTTTTTCCTGTGCTTTTTCAATGAGTTGTTCTAATTTTAATGGTATAACACTTGTTGCCAATAATCTTTCGACATATCGCATATAATTTTCTTCATATTCGCTATATTCCCCGTTTTTCGAATAAAATTCCTTTCTAATTTCTTTGATTAAATAACTGATAAAATCATTATAAGATAAAAATTTGAAATCTCTATAATCAATTTTCATACCAGCAATAATTCTTTTTATAATGTTTTCATTTACATCGTTATATTGATGTTCTTCTATTATTCTGATTATCTCATCAACAACATCTTCAATTGTATCTTTGTCTTCGATTTTTTCTGACTTAACAATATCTTCATATGGAATAAAGATATCCGCCGAGAGTTCCATTTCTTTAGAAGTATTTTTGCTTCTGCTAACCACAATAACTTCTTTTCCGTATATTCTTAATTTTTTCACTAACGGAACAAAGTCCGCATCACCTGTAACTAAAACAAATACATTTATATGCGGTAATGAAAACATAGTTTCTATAGCATCTATAGCTAACTTTATGTCATTTCCTTTTTTGTTTTCAAAGCCATCTTCTGGCATCTCAATTAATTCGATACCATGCCTTGAAAACGAAAACATCGTTGCAGGATATTTTGACCAGTGTGCATAGGCCTTTCCTCCAACTATTTTTCCCAATTCTTTTATTTTTTCTATTATTAATTCTGGATCAACAGGTTGATTCTGATAATCCATAAAGATAAAAACACTTTTGATAATTTCACCATCCCTTTTTATAAGTTTTTATTATATGTTCAGCTATTCTAATACCATCAACTGCTGAAGATGTAATTCCTCCAGCATAGCCAGCACCTTCGCCTATAGGAAATAACCCTTTTGTATTAACGCTTTCATAATGCCTGTTCCTCTCTATTCTAACAGGAGAAGAACTTCTTGTTTCTACACCTGTCAATAAAGAATCATAATACGAAAAACCTTTTAACTTTTTTCCCATTGCCAGGATTCCTTCTTTTAGGGCTGAGGAAACATAAGAAGGTAGGATTTTATTTAAATCATAAAAAATAGTTCCAGGTTTATATGTTGGTAAAATTTTACCAAATGATGTTGATTTTTTTGATTTAATAAAATCGCCGAATAATTGAACAGGTGCATAATAAGAATTTGTTATTTCAAATGCTTTTTTCTCGTATATTCTTTGAAATTCCACTCCGGCAAGCGGGTGATTAGAGGGGAAGTCAGCTGGGCTAACACTAATAAGTATGGCGCTGTTTGAGTTTATATTGTCTCGGGCAAATTTACTCATTCCATTTGTAACAACCATATATTCTTCAGAAGCAGAACCAACCACATATCCTCCTGGGCACATGCAGAAAGTATATACTGCCCGTTTATTTTTTGCTCTATAAGATAATTTATAATCAGCTGCTTTTAAATTTGGATGATTGTAGAATTTCCCGTATTGACTTTTATCAATTGTTTCTTTTAAATGTTCTATTCTAACTCCTATGGAAAAAGGCTTTGGTAATATTTTTACACCTCTATTTAATAATACTTCAAATGTATCTCTGGCACTATGTCCTATGGCAAGAATTACAATATCTGAGAGCATTTTTTCATTATTGTTTATAACTATACCTTTGATTTTACCATTTTTTATTATAAAATCGGTGACTTTTGAATTAAAGTAAAAACTTCCCCCGAGTTTTTCAATCTTCTTTCTAATATTTTTTACAGCAATTTCCAGTTTATCAGTTCCAATATGTGGTTTGTTTGTATATAAAATTTCCTCAGGTGCTCCAGCCTCAACAAATTCTTTCAACATTTTTTGTATTCTATGAAATCTATCTTTTATTTGGGTATTTAACTTACCATCAGAAAATGTACCTGCCCCACCTTCGCCAAATTGGACATTGCTTTCTGGATTTAATTTTCCAGTATTCCAGAAATAATCTACATCTTTTTTTCTTTCATCGACTTTTTTCCCTCTTTCTAAAATAATAGGTTCAAATCCAGCTTCCGCCAAGATAAGCCCGGCGAATAAACCAGCAGGTCCTGTGCCTATTATAATAGGCCTTGTTAATATAGGCTTATCTCCAGATGCAGGTAGTTTATATTCTTTTTCTGGTGTATATATAATATCTTCAGAACTATTTAAAAGTTTTTTTTCATTTTCTACACTAAAATCAATAGAATATATAAAGTATATCATTTTATTTTTTTTCCGAGCATCTATTGACTTTTTAGCAATTCTTATTTTGCCTATATTTTTTTGGGATATATGAATTTTTTTAGCAATTTCAATTTTTATATCCTCTATAGTATGGTCAATAGGTAGTCTTATATTATTTATTCTCAGCATATAATTAACCCCTTCTTTTATCTTAAATTTTTTATAAAAAATCTAAGCGTAATTAGACAGTCTTAGATATAAATAATAAAGTGTATTTAACCAATCATTTGACAGACTATTTTTAAAGTGGTAATATTATTATAACATAAAACTCCTGCAGGAAGCAGGAGTTTGCAATAAATTTATAATTTTCATGAAATTTTATTTCTAGTTTTTATATCAAATACAACAGCGGCTACTAATACAGCTCCACGTATAATATACTGATAAGAGATACCCACACCAATTAAGTTCATTCCATTAATAAGTGAAGCCATAACCAAGGCACCTACTATAGAATTTGTAACTTTACCAACGCCACCTGATGCAGAAACACCGCCAACATAAGCTGCTGCAATAGCATCAAGTTCAAATAATGTACCAGCTGTGGGAGTAGCAGATTGGAATCTTGATGTATATAGAATACCAGATAATGCCGTTAAAAATCCCATAGAACCAAAAACAAATAATGTGATTTTGTTAATGCTGATGCCGCTTAATTTTGCAGCTTCTGGGTTACCGCCAACAGCATAAATATGTCTTCCTAAAGGGGTTTTTGTTGTAATTATATGATAGATAAATGCAACAATTAAAACTATTAAAAAGGTCCAGGAAATGCCGTTATAAGTAGCCAGAGTCCAGAATACATATCCAATAACGAAAGAAATTAATGCAATTTTCAATATAAATACTTTTATAGATAATACTTCAAAATTATATTTAATTTTATTGTTTCTCTTTTTTATTTCAGACAATATATAGAAAAATATTATTATTGCACCTAAAACCAGAGAAGTCATATGAATATTTTCATTATGAAAAATATCAGGAATAAACCCATTGCCTATTTCATTAAACGTATCATTTAATATAATTATAGTTCCAGTTTTTTCTGTTGAAACAAGCAAAGCTCCTCTAAAAATCATCATTCCTGCTAGTGTCATAACAAATGACGGAATTCCTATATATGAAATAAAAAATCCATTTACTAAGCCGAAAATTATTCCAATAATAATTACAATGAATATTGTCGTCAAAACAGGAAGATTGTATTGCATCATCAGAATAGCAGCAATTGCACCAAGGAAACCAGAGCCAAAACCAACTGAAAGGTCTATATGCCTGATAACTATTACCAATGTCATACCAACCGCTAAAACAGCTATATACCCCATTTGATTAAATAAATTACTTAGGTTTCTTGAAGAGAAAAATAATCCATCTGTTAATAAAGAAAATATTGCCATAATTATTACAAGAGCAATATACATTCCATATTCTCTTATATTTTTTTTAAGTAATGTTTTTAATTCTTCAAGCATGCTCTTTCCTCCCTAATATTCTACAGCCATAGTCATTATTTTTTCTTGTGTAGCTTCTTGACTGTTTAATTCTCCAACTATTTTTCCACCGGCCATGACATAAATTCTGTCACTCATACCTAATACCTCAGGTAGTTCTGAGGATATCATAATTATACTCATACCTTCTTCAACAAGTTTATTCATTATTGTATATATTTCATGTTTAGCACCAACATCTATACCTCTTGTTGGTTCATCTAAAATCAATAATTTTGGAGATACAAATAACCATTTTGCTAATTGTACTTTTTGTTGATTTCCGCCGCTTAAGTTAAGAACTTTTTGTTCAATGCTATGAGATTTTATTTTAAGAGATTTTCTATATTTTTCAGAGATAATAATTTCTTCGTTTTCATCAACATATATGTTTTTTAATATATTTTTCAGATTTGCGATTGTTATATTTGTTTTTATATCAAAATCAAGAATCAATCCATTACCTTTTCTGTCTTCAGACACATAAGCAATACCAGCTTTTATTGCGTCTGATGTAGATCTGAATTTTTGTTTTTTACCTTCAAAGTATAATTCTCCATCGATTATATAATTATCTGGATTCCCGAAAATGCTATGTGCAAGTTCGGTTCTTCCAGCACCAATTAATCCAGCAATGCCAACAATCTCTCCTTTTTTTACATAAAAGTTGGCAGATTTTACAACATATTTTCCATCTTTTTTGTCATATGCTTTCCAATTTTTGATTTCAAATAACTTTTCTCCAATTATATGATTTCTTTTTGGATAAATATCTTCTATTTCTCTTCCAACCATATATTTAACAATATCATTTTCTGTTATATTTTTATTTTCTATTGTTGTTATAGTTAAACCGTCTCTTAATACGGTGATTGTATCAGCAACTTCTAAAACTTCTTTAAGTTTGTGTGATATTAAAATAGAAGTTATGCCGTGATTTTTTAATTCTTTCACTATTCTTAAAAGATTTTCACTATCAGTTTCATTTAATGAAGAAGTTGGTTCGTCTAAAATCAGCAGTTTAACATTTTTGCTTAAGGCTTTTCCAATTTCAACGATTTGTTGTAAACCAACACCTAATTCTTTTACCTTCTTTGAAGTATCCATATTGTATCCAAGTTTTTTTAACACTTTTTTGGATTCAGAAATAGTTTTGTTCCAATCAATTACGCCATTATTTTTTATTTCATGGCCCAAAAAAATATTTTCATAAATTGTTAATTCAGGAATTAGTGCTAATTCTTGATAAATTGTAACAATACCAACTTTTTCACTATCGTATATATTTTTAAATTTCATTTCTTTTCCTTCAAAAATAATTTGACCTGTATAACTACCATGCGTATGAAAACCGCTTAAAATTTTCATAAGTGTAGATTTTCCAGAACCATTTTCGCCAACTAAACAATGGATTTCCCCTTTTTTTACTTTGAAATTTACATTATCAAGTGCTTTAACTCCTGGAAATTCTTTTGTTATATTATTCATTTCAAGTATATAATCATTCAAAGAAATCACCTCACTTTTTTAAAAGGGTAGTGATAATCACTACCCTTTTAATAATTTACCATCTGAAATCAGATATTTTATAATAACCAGAATCGATTAAAATCTCTTTTACATTATCTTTTGTAACAACTTGAATCTCTGATTGAATTGCAGGAACCATTTTTGCTCCATTATCGTATGATTGAGGAGTAATTAACTCCACACCTTTCAAAAGGAATTGAGCTAAGTTAATAGCATCTTTAACAAGAAGTCTAACATCTTTAAATACAGTCATTGATTGCTTTCCGTTAATAATATATTGTATAGATGCTTTTTCTGCATCCTGACCGGTTACATAATATTTTTTTACAGCTCTATCTTGTCTAAATGCATCTGCTATAGCTCTTGCTGTTCCGTCATTTGGGGCTAAAATATATACAGTGCCTTTGTCTGTTTTTTTAGCTCTTGTTAAGTTATCTTCTGCTTTTCTTCTTGCTACTGTAAAGCTCCAATCTGTTGTAACCTGACCGATTATTTTTGCCATTTCTTCACGCGTTAAACTTTTTTTATCTTGCAATTTTTTGGCTTCAGAAGAATTTATAATTCTAAAAGTACCATCAGCAATTTTAGGTTGTAAAACTTCCCATGCTCCCTGGAAAAATAAGAAAGCATTATTATCAGAAAGAGCGCCAGCGTACAAATATAAAGGATTATTTTTCCCAGTTGCATGTTTTATTAAAAATCTACCTTGTGCTCTTCCTACTTCAACACTATCAAAAGTTACAAAATAATCAACCGCTTTAGTTTGTAAAATTAATCTATCATATGAAATAACTTGTACCCCAGACTTTTTTGCCATTTCTACAGTTCCAGCAGCAGCTACGGCGTCTTGAGGACATATAATAAGAACTTTTATACCTTTTGACAATAAAGCCTCAACATTTTGTCTTTCTCTTGCTGGTGAACCTTGACTAAATAATACTTCCACAGAATAGTTAGTATCTTTTAAAGCATCTCTAAAGCGCATTTCATCCTGAACCCATCTTGGTTCATCTTTTGTTGGAAGAACAATACCAACATCAACAGCATAAATGGTAATAGCCAAAACAACTAAAATACCTAATAAAAACTTTTTCATCTACTACACCTCCACCTTGAAATATTTGGATTATTATAAAGGATATTCTATCCAAAATAAATATTAGCAACACCGTGCCAATCTAAAATCTTCTGTAGAAAAATTAAAAAAATAAAGTATTTGACTTATTATTAGTTTTAAATTAATTTAATAGTTCTTAATATCTCTGCGCAAAATTTGCATAATAATATTAAAATAAGTATAATTAAATGTGCAAAATTTGCATACAGTATGCAGAAATTTGGTGGTGAATTTATGGATTTGAAAAAAAGATTTATTTTTATTATTTTAATTTTTGCTTTTTTTCCGATAATTACAATTATTTTTAATAAGGTATATATTACAAAGTATCTCTTTAATGAATTATCTGGATATACAAAATCTACCATTAATGATTTTGGATTTGAAATGGTCAACAAAATTTATCCTACTACTATAAATAACTTTTATGAACAACAGAAGATGTTAAGAAATTTTTCTAAAAGCATTTTAGAAAATCAGAGAATTATAGATTATGCCAAATTTGGATTATTAAATACTTTAAATATTTATATAACCGAATTGTTGAATTCTTCAGATGTAGATGGTGTCAGAATAGTTGTTAATAAAAATAAAATTATTAATATTGGCGATTTTATTCAATTAAAAGAAATTAATGAAGGTTTTTTTGAGGATAAAGAGTCAATATATATGATTGCAAGATATTCAAAGAATAATGTTTCAGTATATGCATCCAAAAAAATAAATCAATATTTTTTAGATTCTTTAAATTATTCCTCAATTTCCATTATTTCTTTAATAGGAAAAAATCATAAACTTTTTCAAAAAGAATCATTTTATAAAGAATTTGAAATTAAAGATAATTTTGTTATTTCAGGAAAATACAAGTATCCCTCAAAAATTCATTATCTTTCAAAAGATTTAATATTAGTTTTGTCTTTTGATATTTCTCAATTAAATGCAATTCAAAATAAAATAAAAGACATATTTTTTGAAAATATATCTTTAAATTTAAATACGACATTAATAATATGGACTATAATTTCACCATTATTAATATATTTTGCATTATTTTATTTTGGTAAAGATATAGGAACTCTTGAAATTTCTATAGAATCTATTTCTAAAATAGCAAAGGGAAATTTTGATGTAAATATAAATATAAAAAATCTAAACAATAACAGATATAAGACTCTTGTTGAGTCAATAAATTTGTTGTCAAAAAATTTAAATACTATGAGGAATGAGATAGAAAAGAATATAGAAAAAATAGAAGAAGAGAAAAATACTTTAAAATATTTAGTTGAAAATTTATTTGAAGGAATAATATTTTTTGATATGAATAACAATATAAAGGCGAAAAATGATTTTGGTGAAAAAGTTTTAAAGGAAATTGGTATTGAGGAAATAAGGGCATCTAAAAATAGAATATATTATATTCAAATTTCTAAAAAACAGAAATTAATAGAAATAACGAGAGAGGTATTTGAAAATGGATCGATGTTGATAATAATAAGAGATATTTCCCTTGAGAAAGAAATGAATGATCTTTATTCTTTAAATGAGAGATTAATTGAGAAAGAAAAATTTGGAAGAATAGCTGCACACGAAATAAGGAATCCTTTAAATTCAATGTCGCTTAATTTGCAATATTTAAAAATGGAGTTTGAAGACAATAGCAAAATAGCAAAAATATCAGATTTAATAATGGAACAGATAAAGACTATAGATACTATTGTAGGCGATTTATCTTCGAAAGCCATACTTGAATCTAATGAAAGAAATATAAATATAAATAATGTTATATCTCAAATTTTAAACTTGTTAAAATATAGATTTTTGGAAAATTCTATAGAAGTAAACTTGAAAAGTTCACATGAGGATATATTAATCAAGGCTAATCCACAAAGGTTAAATCAATTATTTTATAATATAATAAATAACTCCATAGAAGCTTTAGAAAATAAAGAAGGAGAAAAATATATTTTTATAAATGTATTAAAAAATAATAATAAAATTAAAGTTTTAATAGAAGATAATGGCGAAGGAATACCAGAAGAATTAAAAAATAACGTTTTTAAAAAACCATTTACAACTAAAAAATATGGAAATGGAATAGGTCTATTTATTGTGCATTCTATAGTTAAAGAATTAAATGGAGAAATAAAGTTTGAAAGTTCGAAATCTGGAACAAAATTCATTTTAGAATTCAAAAGTGAGGAGATACTATGAAGAATATTTTGATAATAGAAGATGATAAAAATAGCGCGAAAATTTTAAAAAAATTTTTAGAGAAGAAAAATTATAAAGTTGATGTTTATTATGATTTAAAAAGTATTCAGAATATAAATTTAAATGATTATGATATAGCGCTTGTTGATATGATATTGCCTGATGGGAAAGGAACAGAGAAAATTAAAGATTTTATTAAAATTAATCCATATTTAAAAGTTGTGATTATGACGGGGTTTGGTGATGTTCAAGATGCTGTATATTCAATGAAATCAGGTGCATTTGATTTTATAAAAAAACCAATAGATTTAAAAAGATTGTTTTTTGTAATTGAAAAGGCTTATGAAGAAATAGAATTAGAAAAAGAAAATTTAAAATTAAAATATATAGTTCAAGAAAGTATAAAAGAAGATTTTGTTATAGGGCAATCTGAAATAATGAGAAACTTAATAGAAATAGTCAATAAAGTAATAGAAACAGATGCTAACCTTTTAATAACAGGAGAAACTGGAGTTGGAAAAGAAGTTTTTACAAGATATATTCAAAGGTTTAGTAAAAGAAAAGAAAAACCATTTATTATAGTTAATTGTGCAGCAATACCTAAAGATTTAGTTGAATCTGAATTATTTGGATATGAAAAAGGAGCATTTACAGGAGCTGAAAAAAGCAAACCAGGGAAATTTGAACTTGCAGATCAGGGAACAATATTTCTTGATGAAATAGGAGAATTGTCCTTGGAAATTCAAAGTAAGCTTTTAAGAGTATTAGAAAATGGAACTATTGAAAGGATTGGGGCAAATAGAGAAATTAAAGTTGATGTTAGAGTAATAGCGGCAACTAATAGAAATCTTGAAGAAGAGGTGAAAAAAGGAAATTTTAGGATGGATTTGTTTTATAGGTTAAATGTAATAAATATAAATATACCCCCAATAAGAGAAAGGCGGGAAGATATTCCAATATTTATAGAGTTTTTTAATAAAAGATATGCTAAAAAATATAATAAATCAGAAATTAGATTTTCAAAGGATGCTATGAATATGTTATTAAATTATAATTGGCCAGGAAATATTAGAGAAATTAGAAATTTTGTCGAAAAAATATTTATCATATTTGATACAAATAAAATAATTAAGAAATCTGATATAAGTGTATTTTTTATAAATAACAATAAAAAAGAAGATTTTGAATATTCATCAATGACACTTGATGAAATAGAAAAAAAAGTAATTTTAAATACATTAAAAAAATATGAAGGAAATAAAACAAAAACAGCTAAAGCATTGGGGATTAGTTTAAGGACATTGCAATATAAGTTAAAAAAATATGAAAAACTGCAGGGGGAAATATAATGAAAAGAATCCTTGTTTTTATTCTATTCATAAGTATATATATTTTAATATTTAGCATAAATTTTTTATATATGTATCAGGCGGGATATCAACCTGAGGATTTAACAAATTATATATCTCGAGAAGCAACTAATATAGAGGTTACGTTTAAATTTTATGAAGAAATGCATGAAAATTTAAAAATATCAATAAATTCGGCTATACCATTATATGATCTTGTTTTAGTTGACTTGATATGGATACCTGAATTAGCAAGTAATAATATGTTGTATCCTTTAGATGATTTAATAAGCAAAGAATATTATAAAGATATTCCTGATTATATATTAGATCAGTTTAAATATAATGGAAAAATATGGGCTATTCCATATCTTGTAAATATACAGCATTTTTTTGTGAATAAAGAAATATTGAAAAAAGCAGGTTTTGATAATCCTCCAAAAACTTTAGAAGAGATGGTACATCAAGCAAAAATTATTAAAGAAAAGGGAATTTTAGAATATCCAATAGTAGATTCTTGGTTAAATAAGGAAGCATTAACATGTGAATTTACATGGATCTTAGGCGCTTTTGGAGGAGACTATTATAAAAATGGAAAACTAAAGATAAATACAGTTGAAGCGGTAAAGGCTCTTAATTTTATGAAACATTTGTTAGATGAAAAATTAATTAATCCCATGTCTTTAGAATTTAAAGAAGATGATGTTTTAAATATATTTTTAAATGGTGATGCAGCTTTTACTACTAATTGGACATATCAATCAAGATACATGGAAGATAAACGATATTCTAAAA
Source organism: Marinitoga sp. 1155 (assembly GCF_001021175.1). Lineage (NCBI taxonomy): Bacteria > Thermotogati > Thermotogota > Thermotogae > Petrotogales > Petrotogaceae > Marinitoga > Marinitoga sp. 1155. The sequence goes on from NZ_AZAX01000020.1 coordinate 28,116, forward strand.
TTATGAAACAAGGAATGCTGGATTTAATACCTGTAGCTAAAAAAATAAGTAAATATAAAAAAACAGTTTCAGTAAGCGGATATCAAGGCCTCGCAATACTTAGAAATACAAAGAAAATTAAAGAATCTATTAATGCTATAAGAATACTTACAAAAAAAGAATTTTTTAAAAAATTTAATTATGAAATTCCACCATTTAAAAGCATGTATGATGGGTATATAAAAGAAAAAGAGTATAATTATAAAAAAATTTTAGAATTAAAAAATGCAGTAAATAGACCTTATCTAATAGAATATAATAAATTTTCTGAGATTTTAAGAAGATATATTTTAATGGTATTAAAGGGATTATTAAGCCCAGAAGAAGCATTAAATAAAGCACAAAAAGAAATGTCTAATCTAAAATGAGAAAAGGGATTTTTTAACGATGAAACATTTAATATTCAAAATTACCAAATAGGTTGTCTAAAAAGTCTCAAATGAAACGAAGGCTCGAGGATTGCCATTAAAATTATGAATGTAAGCCGTCAAAAAAACAGGACGTTTTTTTGAGTGAAGCTTTTTCATGGATGAAAAATCTGAACGACGGCTGAGAATGAATAATTTTAAGGATAAGCAATCGAGCTGCCTGAGTGAATTTGATTAGACATCGTATTACCAAAGAAACAAAAAGCGGAGAATAATAATTTCTCCGCTTTTTTGTGTATATAATAATTTGTCTAAATTTTTCTATATACAATATCTCCATTAAATATAGTTTTTATGACATTTAAATTTTTATCCATAATAACAAAATTTGCGATATATCCATCTTTTATTCTTCCTTCATTTTTTATATTTAAATTTTGTAATGCATTATAGGATGAAACTTTAGATAATTCTTTTAAAGAACAATTGGTTATAGAATAAAAATTTCTAACACCTTCATCAAAGGTTAAGGTGCTGCCAGCAATAGTTCCATTGTCTAAAGTAGCTCTTTTGTTTTTTACAGTAACTTTTAATTCGCCTAAAGAATAAATGCCATCTTTTAAGTTTGTAGCTGAAATAGAGTCAGTTATTAAGATAATATCATCTATATTTTTTATTTTATAAATCAATTTTATAAATTCTTCAGATGTATGTATATTATCAACGATTAATTCTATTTTGAAATTCTCAAGCAGCCCAGCACCGACTCCTCCAATTTCTCTATGATGTATAGTTTTTAAAGCATTAGGAAAATGCGTTATTCTATTTATTCCATGTAATATAGCTTTTTTAAATGTGATATAATCAGCGTTTGAATGTCCAAGAGATATTATGATAGATTTGTTTTTTAAATAATCAGCTATAAGAAAGAAATTTTTAGATTCTGGTGCCATTGTTATTAGTTTTACTTTCTCACTAATTATATTATCAATAATGTCTATTTCAGGTGAATGAATGAATTTTTCATTTTGAGCGCCTTTTTTTGTTTTATTTATAAAAGGTCCTTCTAAATGAATACCAGCTGCAGATAATACAGGTGAAAATTTATTTGTTATCCTTTTAAGTGTTTCTATTGATGCAGATACGGTTGTTGGAAAAAATTTTGTTATACCATGAGAAAAGTTGAGTTCAGCCCATTTTCTTATATCTGAAATTGATGAATTCATTGTATCAATACCCTTATAGCCATGTGTATGTGTGTCAACAAAACCAGGCATTAGAATATATTCATATTCTTTTTTCTCTTTTAAAACTTTCTTAATTTTATTATCAGATAGTATTATTTTACCAGTATACTCGCCGTCAATAGGATCAACGATTAATATATTATCGATAATCATATTCTAACCTCACAATTAAATATAACAGATTAATCCAAAATTACAGATTTGCTTAAATTTTTCGGTTTATCAGGATTGAGATTTTCAATTATAGCTTTTTTATATCCAAGATACTGTGGAAAAATCATTTTTAAAGGACTTTCAAATCCTGAGTCATAATCTATATTTATATCGCCGTTTTTACCTATGAATATAACCTTTGCACCTAAGAGTTTAAGTTCTTCAGCAAGTATTTTTTCTTCTCTTGTATCTTTTGAATTTATTATTACAAGAGTGTTATCTGTTAAAGTGGATTTTGGTCCATGTCTGTATTCAAGTGGCTCATGAAATTCTACATTTTGAATGGCCATTTCCTGTATTTTTAACGCACCTTCTTTTGAAATTCCGTATTGTTCATCAAATCCAAGAAAGATAAAATGATTGAAATCTTTTAAGTTTAAAGAGTCTATTAAAGTTTTAGAATTGTTAAGAACATTAAAACTTTTTTCTGATAAATTATTGTGTTGAATACCATTTAATAGGAAATTTAAAATAAATATAAAAGATCCAGTCATAACTACACTTTCTTCATTTGCAAAATCAAATATAAATGACTCATCACATATTTTTGTTAATGAAGAGTTTGGAGTGCATGTAATACCAATAGTTTTAATATTATTTTTCTTGAAATTTTGTACAGCTTTTACTGTTTCAGTTGACTCACCAGTTCTTGATATGAATATTGATATATCAGCACTTGGAACTTTATTAAAAACAATTACTTCACCTCCGGATATAGTCGAAGAACAATATCCATGGGTGTTTAAAATTTTTGAAGCTATAAATCCAAGATTATAAGAAGAACCGCACCCTACAAAAACGTATTTTTTACTTTTTGTAAATGAAAAATTAAAATTATCAGCTTTTTCTAATAATTCTGGTATTCTTTCTATTTCCCTTATAGTATATTTACCAATCATCCTTTCACCGCCCCTTGAGTTATTCCAGAAATTATATGTTTTTGAAATATTAGAAATGCTATTATTACAGGAATTCCTATTATAGAAGATGCTGCCATTAATATTGGCCAATCAACTTGGTTGAATTTCTGAAACAAAGCGAGACCAACTTGAACTGTTCTCATGTTTTTTGAAGAAGTCATTACTAAAGGATAAAAAAGCATGTTCCATGATGTAATAAAGGTATTTATCCCCATTACAGCTATAGCTGGCTTTGAAAGTGGGAATATTACATGAAAAAGGATTTGAAATGTATTAGCGCCATCAACATATGCGGCTTGTTCTAATTCAATAGGTAATTGTTCTATATACTGTTTTAATAAAAATATTCCAAATGGTGTAACTAAAAAAGGAATAATTAGGGAATAGTATGTATCTATCCATCCAAAATTTTTCATTAAAATAAATATTGGAATTATAGTTACCTGAGGAGGAATCATCATTGTAGCTAATACAATTAGAAATAAAAAATTTTTCCCAAAAAATTCTCTTCGTGCAAATGCATAAGCAACAGTTGTGGAGAATATAATATTTCCTAATACAACAAGAATAGCAATTAACAAACTATTGAACATGTATCTTCCAAAATTATTTTCTCTCCATACGATAACAAAATTCATTAGAGTTGGAAATTTATATTTAATCTTTATATCATCTATATAAATATAAGCTCTTTTTTTAGAATAAAAAGAAAATGCTATTTTTGTTATATGTTTAAGATCTATTTTTTTAACGTTAGTCAAAGAAATAAAAATTTTATCCCATTTATTTAAATCACCATTTATTTCGATTGGAAATGAGTAGGAATTTCCATCAATATCATAAAATTCTATATTGAAATCATCAATGTCTGGGAGTTTTGCATATAATTCAATCCCTTTTGATATTCTTAAATCAAGGTCGCCTGTTAATAGAGCAACTTTTTGATTTTTCTCAGGAGAAATTTCTATTTTTAAACTTTGAGTTGAAACTGGAGAATCTTTAACTATACTTATTTTTGTTCCATTATAAGTTTTAATTTTTCTTTTTATATATCTAATATATTTTGTTTCAAAATCATTTAAAAATTTTTCTGTAACAATATTATTTAGATTTCCCTGAGGTACAATAGCTGTAAAAAACATTGTTAATAAAGGGAATAAAGAAATTATAAGTAATATAAACATAAGAAATAAAAATATAAATCGTTTCATTGTATATCACTCCTGAGAAGATGTTTTTGAATTACAGTAAAAATCATAATAATAGCCATTAATATATAAGCTATAGCAGAGGCATATCCCATATCAAATTGCCTAAATGAAGTTTCATAAAGATAATGAACTACAGTTTGAGTTGAATTTGAGGGGCCTCCCTCAGTCATAGTAAAAATTTCAGCAAATATTTGAAAAGACCTAATAGTGTTTAAAGAAATTATAAAAAACATAGTTGGTTTTAATAATGGTAAAGTTATAGAAAAAAAAGTTTGAGTTTTTGTTGCACCATCTATAGAAGCAGCTTCATAAACTTCATTTGGAATACTTTGTAATCCTGCTAAGAATAATATGGTATAATATCCAATAGCTGCCCATATATCCATGATCATAATTGAAATTAGAGCAGTTTTTGTTGAGGCCAACCAACTTGTACCAAGAGATTTAAATCCTAAAAGAGTAAGCATATTATTAAAAAAGCCATTAGCACTGTACAGGTACATCCATATTGTCGATATTACAACCATTGAAATTACAGAAGGTAAAAAAAATCCAGCTTTAAATAAATTTTTTACAGGTAATAATTTGCTATTTATTAAGATAGCAAGTAAAAGTGAAAATATCGTTGTAAAAGGAATTGTTCCAACAACAAAAATAAACGTATTTTTTAAGGCTATTAAAAATATTTCATCATTAAAAGCTTTTATATAATTAGATAGTCCAATCAAATCATAGTGAGGATTTAATCCTGTATAATTTGTAAAACTCATAAAAAAAGAATAGGCAATGGGAAATATCCCAAAAATTGCAAATAGAATCAAATATGGAGATAGTAATATAAGAGTTTCAAGATTGTATTTTGTTTTCTTTTTCATTTTTTCAACTCCTTAGGAACCTGCGCAGGTGGCTCTGCGCAGGGTTTTTCTTTTAATGATTTAATACCTGTTGAATTTTTAAATTATAAAATCTTAGAGTATTGTTTATATCTTCATTTTCAAGTATAATTTTTTCAATAGCTTCTGTTAAATATTGTTGTATTTTAAACCATTGAGGGTGTGATGGTGCAGGTTTTGCATATTTATTTTGTTCATAAAAAACTTGATGCATAGGATGATCTTCAAACCATGGATCATTATCAGCACCTACAACTGATGGGAATACAGAAGGAACTAATTTTGTAACTTGCATAGCAATATCAGATCTTAATAAAAATTCAGCTAATTTCATAGCAGCATCCTTATTTTTTGATTGTTCTGTTACAGCTAAAACTTCAGCACCAGCAAATGAAGCATGATATCCACTCCATTTTGTTGGTTTTGGCAATAATGCAACATCAAAAACAACATTTGGATAATTTTTTTCTATTCCAGAAATATCCCATGCGCCACTTACATACATTCCTACCTTGCCTTCTCCAAAAGCTTTTGCAAGATCAGCTTGTTTTGTTTTTAAAGAATATTTAGATAAAGCCTTATAGAATTCAGCAGTTTCAATAACTTTTGTTGAATATAGTCTTGCTTTTTTAAAATCTTCTGAAAGAATAGAACCATTATTTCCCCAAACTGCTGGCAAGAACCATTGTTGCCATGGGCTGAAATTCTCTCCTGCACACATACCATATCCGTAAATATCATCACCAAGTTCATTAATTTTTTTTGCAGCTACGTATAATTCTTCCCAAGTTTCTGGAGGATTATTTGGATCAAGTCCGGCTTTTTCAAATAAATCTAAATTAAAAAATAATGCCCTTGTTCCCAATAACCATGGTAATGCCCAATAGTGAGTATCATATTTTACAGAATCCCAGCCAAAATACTTATCTTTAACTTTTGAATAATAGTCATCCATATTCATAATAGTTTTGTTGCTTGCGAAATTTGCAACCCATGTGTTACCTAATTCTACAAGATCAGGTGCATTATTTGCGGCAATTGCTGTGACGATTTTGTCAAAACCATTTGACCATGCAAGTTGTACGTATTCAACTTCAATATCAGGGTTCTCCTTCATAAATTGTCCGAGAATTTTAGCAGAAGATTCATCATCTAACATAAATCCCCAGAATGTAATCTTTGTTTTACCAAATGTAAAAATAACCAATACACTTAAAAGGATTACCAAAAATAACTTTTTCATAAAAATACCTCCCCTAAAGTTTTTTAATAGCCTTAATGGCGTTATATATTGATATTAATTTTGTTGAATGAGTAATTATATAAGATTCATCTTTATATAAGGTTTCATCCTGATCATTCCTTATAATTACATATATAATATCTTTATTTAAACTTTTAATTTTTTTATGCAATTTATATTGTCCGGGAAATCTAAAAGAATCAAGGACAAAAGATATAACTTTAGAATTTTTTGGTAGTTCTGAATAAGTTTCTCCATTTAAAGGGTTATATTTAAAAATATTTGCATTTTTAAATTCTAAATTTAATAAAGATTCTAATTTTTCTAAATCTTTAGCAGTGGTATCAGCCTGACTTAAATTTTTAGGTTCAGGTATCACGATAGAAACTTTATCTGTATCCAAATTTATATGAAAATCTTTTTTTATATTTATTTTTAAGGATTTTTTAGCAATATCGGTTAAAAATTTTCCTTCATAATTTTCATTAAAATATTTTTTTTGAATTTCATTTATTTTCTTTATTTTCAAATTAATGGATTCTGTGTCTATTTTTTTATTTTCAATGAGATTAATAAAAGAAGTATAAATAGGTTTAAAATTTTTTTTAGCTTCAGCAATCATCAAAATATCTCCACCATTATTAAAAAATAATTCAACACCTTTATCAGGGAAATAGTTATTATAAAATGCTTTCATCTCAATGGCATCGCTAATTATTAATCCATTATAATTTAATTTTTTTCTTAACAGGTCATTTAAAATGATTTTAGATACTGTACCCAAATCTTCATCGAGATTTTTATATATAATATGTGCTGTCATAATCATTTCAACGCCATTTTTAATAGCATTTTCAAAAGGTAATAAATCATAATCATTAAAAGAAAAGTTATCAATAACAGGAGTTTCTTCATGAGAATCATGAGTAGCTTTTCCGTGGCCGGGGAAGTGCTTTGCAGTTGAAAGAATACCAGCATCATTTAATCCTTTTATATATTGTGTTCCAAATATAGAAACCTTTTCTGGAGAATCAGAAAAAATTCTGAATCCAGTAACTGCACTTGAATCTTTATGTAAAACATCAAGAACAGGAGAAAAAACCATGTTAAAACCAAATTCTTTCAATTTTTTTCCAAGATAAAATGCATATTTATAAGTAATATTTGGTTCATTTGTTTTTCCAATAGCATAATTTCCTGGTGAAGATAAGATTCCAGGAACAGTTTCCAATTGACCACCTTCGTGATCAGATGAAATAAGTAAAGGAATATTAAGAGAATATAATTTATCCATAGAAATCTGCAACTCTTCAATACTGTTCATATTTCCTGGATATAAAATTACACCTGCAGGTTTATACTTTAAAATTATATTTAAAGCTTCATCATCAATTCCGTCTGGAAAACCAAGAAAAAACAATTTTCCATATTTATAATTCATTTAATATCGCCTCTTTTCATCAAATAAATTTTTAAAAAATTTTCAGTACCGCGTTTATTTGAAAACATTTTATGTAAAACTATAGAGACAGCACCACGAGAAGTTAGATAGTCTTCTGGAGATATATGATTTATCTGCAATTTTCGTATATTTGGAATGAAAATATTTTTTTTAATTTCTTCAATGAAAAAATTTAAAAATTTTTCATTTAAAAGAGTAATATTACCCCCGATTATGATATTATCTGGATCAAAAATACTAATATAATCACCAATTTTTTTTGAATATATGTTAATAAAATCTCTACTATTATTTATTAATGTATCTATATCTTCATTTAAAATAGATGTGAAAGAAATATTTTCATTTGTATTTATTAAAGGGATTTTAAATTCTACTTCTCCAGCACAATTATTGCTTCCATGATATAATTTGTTTTTAATAACAATACCTATACCCAGTCCAACATGGTCTGTAGCGAAATATGGAATTGAAATATGGAAATATAAAATATTATGTGATTTATCTTTATATTTCAAATTAAAAAAAATGGCTCCACAATTACTATCATTTTCTATAAATACAGGAACATCAATTTCTTTTTCTAATGCTGTTGATAAATCCAAATTTTCAATATTTAAAGCTTTAGAATATACAATTATTCCATTTGAAGAATTAATTATACCTGGAAGTGAAATACCAACACTTAAAATTTTATAATCGTAAAATTGACTGTAAATAGAGATAATTTCATTTACGATATTGTTTTTGTCTATTTTTATATTTTTTCTTTTTGAAAAAATTATAATTCCTTGTAAATCTGTTAAAACAAATTCAAGGCCATCCTGTTCTATTGAAATACCTAAAATATATCCAATAGAAAAATTGAATGAATAAATAGAAGTTTTTCTTCCACCAAGTGGAGAAGCTGAAAGTTCATCAACTTTTTTTATTAAGTTTAAATTTTTTAATTTATTCAAAGATCTGGAAACAGTTGATTTTTCAAGACCTGTTTCTTTTGAAATTTCCATTAAGTATGTTTTTTCTTTTTTCCATATAAAATTCAATACTTTTATCAATGAATCAGTGATTTTTACCATATAGATCACTCCTAATATTAGTTGTTTGTTTCAAGCAACTAATTAAAATATAACATATTCATATTAGAAAAAAAAGTATGAAAAATGAATATTATAGATTATTATACTTAAATAAATCAGATTATATGTGAATAATATAGAAAATTTTAATATTAGTATAAAAATAACCCGACATAATGTCGGGTTATAAAGTTATTTAATCTCTATCTCCAACGATACCTGCTAACATAAGCATTCTTAGTAATTGTAAAATAGCCATGGCAGCAGAAGCAACATATGTCATAGCAGCAGCACCCAATACTTTTTTCACATGTGATACTTCTGATATTGGCATACCCATTGAAGGGAGGATTTTTATAGCTCTCGCGCTGGCATTAAATTCAACTGGTAATGTTATTATAGTAAATAATACTGCAAAAGAAAATAATATAATACCAAGTTGGATTAATGTCTGACTATAAAAAAGAAATCCTATTATAAAAATAATCCATGATAAATTTGATCCAATAGAAGCAAATGGAACGGAAAAGTTTCTTAAAACTAATGGTAAATAATTTTCCTGATGTTGCATAGCATGTCCTACTTCATGGGCGACTACGCCTAAAGCAGCAACTGACCTGCTTGAATAAGTGGCAGAAGATAGTCTCAAAACTTTATTTCTCGGATCATAATGATCTGTTAAAAAACCAGAAACAGCTTCAACTCTTACATTATATAGTCCAAGATTATCAAGCATTCTTCTTGCAAAATCTGCACCGGTTTCACCTGTTGAAGAAATAACTTTAGAATATTTTGAAAAAGTTGATTGTACAGATGCCTGAGCTATTAAAGACAATATTAAACCCGGTAATAAAATAATAAATGTAGGATCAAACCAGAATGGATAAAAAAACACACGACCACCTCCAATTACAAATCTTTTTTAGTTCTTTCTAATTTTAGAAATATAAAATATCCTATCCATTAGACTATAAATATTTCAAAATGTTCAAGAGTATTATAGCATAAATATCTTAAAAAAGACTTAAATTATGTTATAATATTAAAAAAGCAAAAAGGAGTGGAATTATGAAACTTAAATAAATATATTTAGAAAATACATTTTAATATTTAGTAAAAAATTCATGTAATAAAAATTATATAATAATAAATTGAAAAAGAAATTTTATAAGTTAAAATTTCTTTTTTTTTTAGTCGATATATAAATATAAAGAAGGATTTTTAGGAGGGGCTATATGAAAAGAAAATATTATGCAATATTGTTTATAATTATATTTATATTATCATCCTGTTCTTTTAACGATTCAATTTCCCTTGATTTAAACGTTTCGTTTGAAAGTGATTATGTTTTGATAAAATGGAAAAGTTCGTCTTTTATAAAAAATTATGAAATATACAGAAAAGAAAAAGGAGAACAGAATTATACTCTTATAAAATCAGTTAATAATATTTCAGAATATAAAGATTATGAGTTTTCCCCGCATAAATCTTATGCTTATCAACTTGTTGCGTATTCTAATCAGAATAAAATAATAAAAGAAGAGAAATATATCAGTATTCCCAATAGATTACCCGATAAGGTAAATATAATATCTCCGGAATCTGGAGATATTGTAAATCCTGATATGAAAATTATATGGACAAAATCTAATGACCCAGATGGAGATGGATTAGAATATATAATTAAAATAAAAAATAACGATAATTTGATAGATTCTGCTAAAGTGTTTACCACTGAGTATAAGGTGAATTTAAAATATAATTTGGAATATTCTTTAACAGTTGATGTATCTGATGGATATGGTATTGTTAAAGGAGAGGAAATAAAATTTTATACAAAGTCACCACCGGAAAATCTGGATAAACCAGTAATAGAAATTACAAATGTGTCAACAGATACAATAACATTGAAGTGGAATAAAATTGACAAAGCTTCATATTATGAGATATATAGGAAGGATGATAAAACAGAATATAAATTATTAAAAAAAATAGAAGAAACACAATATGTAGATAAATACCTGGAAAGAAAGATGAAATATACTTATAAAATAATAGCCTGGGAAAAAGATGAGAATGACAATATAATAGCCAGATCGCCAGAATCAGATGAAGTATCAGAAACAACAATAAATAATCCTCCAGAGAAACCGGAATTAATAAGTCCGGAGGATTATTCTGAAAATATAGATTTAAAACAAAAATTAATGTGGGATTCATATGACATAGATGGCGATAAAGTTTTATATGATGTATATTTAAGTGAAAACAGAACAGAGGTTGAAGAAGAAAAATTAAATGCAAAGGTTGCATCTGATTTAGAAAATGAAGAATATAGTCCAAATTTGTATATAAAAAAGACATATTATTGGAAAGTTGTGGCAAAAGATGAATATGGGGATATAAATAAAAGTGATGTATGGAAGTTTAAAACGAAAGAAATAGAAAATAATAAACCCATTATAAATATGCCTGATCAGGAAATAACGGAAGATAGCACAATAATTCTGAATTTATCCGATTATGTGTCTGATGCTGATAATGAGGAGCTATCTTTTGTGTTAATATCTGGTGTTGGAACAATAATAACAACTAAAGAGGCTACGCAATATATCTATTATGCTGATTATGATTCTGCAGGTGAATATGAGGTAAAAATAGGTGTTACAGATGGATTAGAATTGGCTGAAGATACTTTTAAAATAACGGTTAAAAATAAAAATAGAGCTCCAGACACACCTGTTTTTGAATATCCAACAAATGGGTTGGAAGATGTTACAACAAAAAACTTAAAATTACGCTGGGAATGTTCAGATCCAGATGGTGATGTTCTTCAATTTGCTATATATATGTCGGAAAATAAAGATGACATTGAAAATAATAAAATTTCAGAAGGATTGAACATTTCAGAATATATATTAAGTAAGGAACTGAAATATAAAACAACGTATTATTTAATGATTGAAGCGAGCGATGGAGAATTAAGCTCGAAAAGTCAGGTGATCCAATTTAGAACTGAGGAAGAACCAGCAATTATAGAAATAAGTGATATGAATATTAATTTAGACGAAACAGGTTATGCAACAATATCAACGAGTAAATTATATTCTGTTAATGGTTTAAAAAATATAGAAATAGTTTTTGATTCGAATTTTCTGGAAGTTGATGAAACAAAAGAAGCCTCGGGAATAGAATTTTTAAGAGAAGATATAAATATATTTTTTCAGGATATTAAAATAAGCGATTCCAGTATAAAAATAAATATAGCTTTTGAGAAAAACTCTAATGTAACAAAATTAGAAGGAGATATTATAAAAATATATTTTAAAGGGAAATCAACAGGTGAAACAAAATTAAGTTTTAAAAATGCGGAAGGGGTGAGGTATATTGGGGATGATGAAACAAAGATTATAAAATTTGATTATTCGGATATCGGTAATGTAACTATAAACTAAGAGGAGGTGGGTTATGAATTTCAAAAAAAAGCATATATTATTAAGTATTATTCTTTTAACCATTCTTTTAATCTTAAACGGTTGTTTAACAAAACAGGAAAAAACTGAAAAAATTTCGGATGTATCCATTAACGTTTATAAAGATTTTATAAAAGTAGAATCAAATAATAATGAAATACGATTTGAAGTGGCTAAAGATTTAAATGGAGTAGAATTTGAGTTTGGTTCTATTCTTTCAAAAAAAGAAAAGGGGAATTTTGAATTTTCAAAAAACACATTACATCTTTTTTATGAGAAAAATGGTAAAACAAGATTAATGGTGGCAAAAAAGGGAAAAATAGGATTTAAGAAAGGCGAGTTTTTGTATAAATTTAAGAATATTAAAACAACGTATAGAATTTCAGATGTGGATATCAATAAAGGAAATATAATTAAAGTTTCATCTGAGAATATTGAATCAGGAATTTCAATTATAGATAGTCTCATGAATAAAGATGGATACGAGGAAATAATTGTACACGCTAAAAATATAAATAATGTAAAAATATTAGAATTTGAAATAGATTTTGATCCTGATATAATTTCAATTGATGAAAGCAGAGGAAACGACGGTATTGAATTTTTAAATAGTTTAAAAAATTCTCAGATTATAAGTATAAGTTCAGATAATGAAACTGGAAAGATTATTATCAGTGTCACCTTAACACAGGAAGTTAATTTTAATGATGAAGATATCATGAAAATTTATGTTTTAGGTAAAGGAAAAATAGGAATATCAAAATTTGAATTTGTTAATGATAATGCAACTGGAGAAGAAAAGAGTAGCGTTATAAACGAGGCGGGAGAAAAAATTAATGTTAATTTTTATGATGGTGAAATAAAATTAAAATCACCTGTATTACTCGGTGATTTTAACAGTGATGGGATAGTTGATTTAAATGATATAGTTTTATTTGCACAATATAATGGACTCGAAGAAGGAGATAAAGATTATAAAGAAATATATGATATATCTCCAGCATATAATCTATTTAATAAAGATGGATGGGAACCCATAATAGATACTGGTTATAGTGATGGCTTTATTAATTTAAAGGATTTCACAACATTGTCCTCTAATTTTGATAAATCTGTTCCGAATAATGCGCCATTATCTCCTGTATCTTTGAATCCAAAAGATGGAGAGGTAAGTGCCTCTATACAGCCAACATTGCAATGGTATTCTAATGATAAAGATGGAGATAAGTTATCTTATAGTTTATATTTTGGAGAATCATCTTCTCCAACATTAATTGCGACTATAGATTTTGCGGGAGATAAACAAACTAATTATTCATATGATTTAAGTCAAAAATATGAGAAATTAGATAATAATAAAACATATTATTGGCAGGTTTTAGCAACGGATAGCAGAGGTGCAACAACATTAAGTGATTTATTTTCCTTCACCACAGAAGGCATTTCAAATTTAAAACCAGTAGCTTCTGATATTTCCAGTCAGGAGATTTCTGAGGGGGCAACATTTACATTATACTTACCAGATTATTTCACAGACCCAGAAGGAGATACATTGACTTTTGGCGTTGGAGAAAATAGCGAAGTTGGAGAAATAACCGATGGAGCAACATTTATTTATGCACCAAATTTTGACGTAGTTACAACATCAGAAGCTTCAAAAACATTTAATGTTGTAATTGAAGCTTGGGATTCAGAACATATTAATAATCCAACGCAATTAATCTTTTCCATTAATGTTATAAACAAAAATAGAAAACCAGAAGTACAAATAGTCTCCCCATCTAATGGTCAAAAGTCTATAGATACGACAAAAATAGAATTTAAATGGGATGCAAATGATGCTGATAATGATAATTTATCCTATGTATTTTATCTTGGGGAAAATAAAAATAATTTTAATATAATAAATGAAACTAATAATAGCGGTAATTCAGATTTTAGTATAGATTCTAACATAGCAACCTATACAGGAACTTTAGCTCAGGGAACGACGTATTACTGGAAAGTTGTTGTTAATGATGGAATAGATGAGGTATCATCAGATATATATTCATTTACAACAAAAGGTTTTAGAGATGGTGGTCAGAAAGATAAAATCGATGTAAATAACCCAATTAGAAATGGATTAGCTATTTCATCCGATGGGTATTTATATTTCACATCGGATTATGAAGAAGACAAAGGAAAAATATACGTCTATAATGCTGTTGATACAACAAATAAAATTGATGAAAAAATTATAGATTCACCGATTACTACAATTCCCACACTTGATAATGATGGAACGGTATATTTTGCAACGCTTGAAGGGAAGGTTTATGCATATACGTTTAACGGAGATGTTTTAACAGAAAAGTGGCAATCTATTATTGGAGTTCCGGTTTATACTTCCCCAGCAATTGATGCTGAAGGAAGATTATATATTGGAGATAGCGACGGAATATTACATGTTTTAGATATAACAGACGGTGAAGAAATAGAAACATACGTCACTGGAAATAAAATAAAATCAAGTATATCAATAGATAATGATGGAAATATATATTTTGGTTCATATGATGGAAATTTATATAGTTTGAAGTGGAATAATAATACATTAAAACTGAGATTTTCTGTTGAATTAAATTCTCCAATTGTAGTTAGCCCAGCAATTGATAATGATAATAATAAATTATATATTGCAACATTAGAAGGTAAGATTTATTCTATAAATCTTGACGATGGAACAGAAAATGAGATAACTGATACAGGAGATTATATAAAAATATCGCCAGTTATAGGAGATAATGTATATTTTGTAACAACATCTGGAAAAATATATAAAGGATCTAATAAAATAAGGGATTTTGGAGAAGAGATTACAGGGATCCCAGCCATAGGACATGATGGATCAAATAATGAATTATTATATATACCTGTTGGTGGAAAAATATATGCTTTGGATGCTTCGGGCAATGAAAGATGGACGTTCAGCACCTCATCAGATAATGCAATAAGAGGAAATATAGGAATTTCAAAAGATGGTTCTATATATGCAGGTTCCACAAATGGAAGCTTATATGTAGTTTATGATTCTGAAAATTTAGGTATATATGCAGGTAAATGGCCGGTATTTCAAAAAAATAGTTTTCATACAGGAGGTAATAGGCCACCGATAAGACCATATGGATTATCGCCAGAAAATAATAAAAATAGTATAGATCCAGAAACAGAATTGGATCTTCAATGGAATTCAAAAGATTATGATGGAGATAATATCACTTATTATATTTACAAAGGGGAATCTGAAAACAACCTTACGTTGTTAGGATCTACTACTGCATATTCAACGACATTAAACAGCGATAAATTAAAATATACACACACGTATTATTGGAAAATTGAAGCGGTTGATTCTAATAATGCAACAACTTCCAGTGATATACTGAAATTTAATACAAAGATGCCAATTATTGCAGGAAGCAGTTCTGATATATATAGTATAGACGTTAGTGATAAAGAAAATCCAGATAAAATTAAAAATGCGACTCTATCTTCAACAATAATAAATGCTATGACATTTGATGGAACATATGTATATCTTGCAACGAATGATGGTTTGTATACATATGACGCTTCTCCAAATAATATAAATTCAAAGTCAAGCGATACAAAATCCGCAAAAAATTTAATAGACTTAGTTAAAGAAGGAAATTATATTTATGCATTAAGTGAAGATGCCAGTAAGTTAATTGTTTATGATGTATCAGATATTAATAATATAACTGCTCAAAGTACAGCATCAACTGACTTAACTGGCGCCAAAGCAATAGATGTTGAAGGTAATTATGCTTATATTGTAGTTGATTCTACCACAGATAGTTTTGTTATTTATGATATATCGGATCCAACAAATCCTACTGTGAAATCGTCCATGACAACTAATATTTCAACTCCAACAGATATTGTAATCAATAACGATTATGCATATATTTCATGCGACAATGATGGAATTGTTGTTATAGATATATCGAATCCAGGTAATCCAATTTATATAGACACGTTCAAGTATGAAGATGAAAATACAAAAGCCGGGAAACTATATATTTCAGGAAATAGACTATATGTAATAAATAATGATGGGCAAAAGGGCATAGCGGTAATAAATTCAACATATCCAGATAATATGACAATGGAAAGATTTATAGAAGTTTCGAGTACAGGAGATTTAATAGATCTTTATGTAAATAATAATTACATTTATGTAGCTGCTGAAACTGATGGATTGAAAATAGTGGATGAGGCTGGTGAAGCAGTAAAAGGTGAATATACAGGTAATTCAATAACAGTAGTTGCCGGTATATACGTAGAAGAATAATAACAAAAACAACTCCGGGTGTTTGCCCGGAGTTGTTTTTTATAGACAAATGGAGTTATAATTTGATATAATAATTATATAAAATAATGAATGGAGTGATACTATGAGACTTAGAATTGGAATTGCGCAATTAAATTCGCATGTTGGAAATCTGAATGAAAACTTAAATAAAGCAAAAAAAGCCTTTAAATTCGCGGAGGAAAATGAAGCTGATTTGTTGATTTTTCCTGAATTATTCTTGACCGGATATCCGCCAGAAGATCTGGTATTGAAAACAGGATTTTTAAATGATTCAAGAAATTTTTTGAAACAATATATTGATTATACATATGGTAGTGATGTAATATCAATAATTGGAAATCTTGATTTTGAGGTTGATGCATATAATACAGCATATGTAATATACAATGGAAAAGAAGAAGCAAAATACCATAAAATATATCTTCCGAATTATTCAGTGTTTGATGAAAAAAGATATTTTTCTCCTGGGAAACAACCTCTGATGATTGAGCTGAAAAATGGTTTAAAGATAGGAGTTACAATTTGTGAAGATATATGGGTTCCAAATGGACCGGCTGTTGAATTGGCTGAAATGGGTGCTCACGTAATTGTTAATTTGTCGGCATCACCATATACAAAAGAAAAGCCAAAAAGCAGGCTGGAAATGTTAAAAACAAGAGCAGCAGAACTTTCAACATGGCTGGTATATACAAATTTAATAGGAGGACAGGATGAAATTGTCTTTGATGGTGGAAGTGTTGTTATAAATCCATTTGGTGAAATTGAACATTCATTACCTCTTTTTGATGAAAAAGTTGATTTTATAGATATAGATCCCATATCATCTACAAGGGCAAATTTAAGAGAAGGAAAAAGAAGACATCTATTATATGATAATCATAATGTTGAGATTAAAATAATTGAAAAAGAACCGAATAAAAAGAGAAAAATATTAAAAGGCAATAAAAGGGTTAACTTAATGGAAAAATATGAAGAAATATATAAAGCTTTAAAATTAGGACTTGAAGATTATATTCATAAAAACGGTTTTTCAAATGTTGTTTTGGGATTAAGCGGTGGTATGGATTCCGCATTCGTTGCGGCTTTAGCAGCGGATGCTTTTGGAAGTGACAATGTTTTAGGTGTATTAATGCCGTCACAATATTCATCGAGAGGTAGTATAGAAGACTCAATATTATTAGCGAAAAATCTTGAAATGAAAACTCATACAATACCGATAAGAAGAACATTTGAAAGTTTATTAAAAGAATTAAAGGTTGCATTTGAAGATTTACCCATGAATGTAGCCGAAGAAAATATTCAGGCTAGAATTAGAGGGACAATAGTAATGGCGTTTTCAAATAAATTTGGGTATATAGCGCTTGCTACTGGTAATAAAAGTGAGGTTGCAACAGGTTATGCTACATTATATGGTGATATGGCAGGTGGGTTTTCTCCAATTAAAGATGTTTATAAAACAGAAATATATAAACTTGCGGAATATTTTAATAAAATTAAAGGCAAATGGATTATACCGGAAAATATATTTATTAAAGCACCATCTGCAGAATTGAAGCCTGATCAAACAGATCAGGATAAATTACCGCCATATGAAATACTCGATGCAATTTTAGAAAGATATATAGAGTATGAAATGAGTATAGATGAAATAGTTGAAGATGGATATGATATTGAAACAGTAAAATATGTAATAAAACTTGTCGATTTAAATGAGTATAAAAGGCGTCAGGGAGCGCCAGGAATAAAAATAACTCAAAGGGCATTTGGAAAAGACAGAAGAATGCCAATAACCAATGGATATAAAATCTGGAGGTAAGAATATGAATAATTTACTTAATAAAGAAGAGAGAAAAAAAGGTGCCAAATCATTACTAATTATTTTTGCAATTATGTTTGGTATTTATATTATTATATGGTTTATATGGTCTCAATATGAAAAGGTTTTAAATGAATTTAAAATATTACCGTCATTACAGATTGAAAAAGCAAATTGGTATAACATATATTCCAATAAAAAAATAATTGAAACAAAATATGGCGAAGTAAAAATAGAAAAAATAGATGAAACAAATTTTATTGTTAAATATAAAGATAAAGAATTCCATGAAAAGGCATTTAGATATTTTAATGTGAGGGAATTAGATGATGCATTGTTAATCTCTTTTCCATCATTTTATATAAGAGGAATAAAAAATATTTTAATAAGAAAAAATGGGGAAATATATACTTTTTATAAAGTTCCAACTGATTTGCAGGATGAATATGATGTATATTTCTCAAAATTTCTTATGGGAAATTTTGAGAAAATAAATTTTTCAGATTTACCTGAAAGATTAAAAACAGGGGATGTTGAGAAAACGATAAATATTAAAGCAAAATATACAAATTTTATATTACGTGATATGGATAAAGTATATAAATTATCAAAAAATATGTATCTATTTATGAATGAAGATTTTTCCGCTAATTATATAGAATATTATCTGGTAAATGCGGAAGAAGAGAATATAGAAGAGAAAAATTACATATTAAGAATATTTTTGGTTGAAAAACAATTAAGATAAAAATAGTCAAGATAAAATGGTTAAATAAAAAATAATTAAGAAAAACAATTAATTGGAGATAGCCTGGGGGATTTATATGTACGAAAATTTAAAAATTACAATAAAAAAAATAAAAATGCTTATAAAAAAATCTATTGATTTAAAATTGAATCAAATGGGTTTTTATGAAACAAAATATAAACCTTTTTTTAATAAGAAAGTTGTAAACAAAAATACATTTGATATGTTAAAAGAGATGTTTTTCGATGAGTATGTTGAAAAACGGAAAAAATATATTGAAAACTATACATTTAATTATTTAAATAAAATAATATCCCTAAAAATGTTGAAAGAAAAAGAAATATTAAAAGAAAAACTCAATTTTAATGAATTAAAAAAATATATACCAGAACTTTTTGATGAAATCTATGAAATTGAAATGGAAGAAAATATATTACAAAAAATATTCGAAGAGATCAATAATGTAAAGGATTGGCATAAGGAGGATATTCTTGGTTGGGCATATCAATATTATAATTTAGATGAAGAAAGATCCAGATTATTTAAACAATCACAATTTTACACACCAGAATGGGTAGTGGAATATATTGTTGATAATACTCTAACTAAATATTATTGTGAAATATATGATGATCAGGAAATAGCAGAAAAATATAAAATAAAGTATAAGAAAAGAAACAATATAAAGAAATTAGAAGAAATAAAAATTTTAGATCCAGCATGTGGAAGTGGTCATTTTTTAATAAAAGTATATGATAGACTTAAAGAATTTTATGAAAGAAAAGGGTATAGTAGATATGTATATATAAAAAATATTATAGAAAAAAACATATATGGAATAGATATAGATGAACGCTCAATAGAAATTGCCAAACTGGTATTAAAAATTAAGGCGTTGAGCGATGGTTATAAATGGGATTTAGATTTTAATCTTATTTCAACAGATTTTGAAATGATAAATTCAAATGATATTGAGGATAATATATTAAGAGATGTATATGAAAGTGTAAAAGATGAAATTGAAGGATATAAAGAATTAGGCAGTTTAATAATCTTAAGTAATAAATCTAAAGAAAAAATAAAAAATTTACAAAAGAGAAAGATAATACCTTTATTTGAAGAAAAAACACATCTTGAAAAGTATTATGTAGATAAATTGAAGAAATTCTTCGGTATTCTTATAAAAAATTTCGACATAGTGATTTCAAACCCGCCATATACAGATTCGCATGATTATACACCTTCTTTAAGAAAATTAATTAGAGAAAAATATTTTGATTTTAGGAAAAATTTATACGCAGCTTTTATAAAAAGAAATTATGAATTTTTACTTGAGAATGGTTTAATGGGAATGATAACTCCACAAACATTTATGTTTATAAGTAGTTATGAAAAATTAAGAAAGTTTATAATAAAAAATATGCATATAGAAAGTTTGGTACATTTTGGATTAGGTGGGGTATTTGAGGATGCGCTCGTTGATACCGCTATGTTTATTTTTAGAAAGAATAATGCAAATGAAGAGAAAGGTATATATATAAATCTCAATGATGCACCATATGAGAAAAAAAAGAATGAATTAAATAAAATAACTGAAAAAATATATAAAAATGAAAAAATAAAAAGAGTTTTCAAAGAAAATCAGAAAGAATTTAAAAAAATCCCACGAATACCTTTTGTATACTGGATAAACGATGAAATAAAAAAAATATTTGAATATGATAAATTAATAAAATTTGCAGACGTAAGGCAGGGTATTGCAACAGGTGATAATAAAAGATTTTTAAGATATCATTGGCAGGTACCAAAAAATGAGATAAGCTTTAATCATAAAATTGATGGGAAAAAATGGGTACCTTATGTTAAAGGAGGCCCGTATAATAAATGGTTTGGTAATTTATGGTGGGTAATAGCTTTTGATGAGGAAAATTATAATATATTAAAGAAAATGGGAAATCACTTGCCAAATAAACAGTATTATTTTAAACCTGGAATTACATATTCTATGACAACGTCAAAAGGCCCGACATTTAGATTGCTGCCCGAAAATTTTCTTTTTGATTGTAAAGGAAGCAGTATATTTATTAAAAATGACGATTTAAAATATGCTTTATTGGGGTTTCTTAATAGCAAACTTGCTTTTTATTTATATAAATTTATTGCAGGAAGTGTAGATCTTGAAGTGGGAGATTTAAAACAAATTCCAATAGCAACAAGATTGGTAAATAAAAACAAAAAAAGAGATTTATTAATAGATATAGTTAAAATGATAATTATAATAAAAAAACAAAATACAGATTTTTCACCTTTAGAATTTCATTATAAAGGGTCGCCTTTACATCAAAACTCAAAAGGAAGTTTTGAAGAAAAAACATTAAAAAAAATATATGAAAAAGATTTACTTGATACATATATATTATTGCTTGAAGCGCTTGTAGAAAAAATAATCTTTCAAATGTATGGATTAAAGAAAAGTACAATAAGAGAGATTTTTCATAAAGAAGGATATCCAGCAGGCTGGTTAAAAAACGGAGAAATTGAGAAAATCCCTTCTATAATAAATTATTTAAAAAAAGAATATGTAGAAGATCTAGAATTACACAATGAAAAAATAAATGATATAGAGAAAGAAATATACCGCTTTTTAAAATATATATTTCCTAAACGGGATTCTATTGAATATGATAAAAATATAATGTTAAAGATATACAATAAAAAAGATAGAAATGAATATGATAATGCGATAGAAAGAATATCATTAAATACTAAGGTAAACCCCATAACGGTTTTTAACACTATAAAAGATAGAATATCTTTAGATAATTATAGAGTAAAATATTTTTTATTTTTAGCGATAAATGAAGAATATATAAAAAATAAAGGGGATATAAAAAAAATAAAAGCAGGACTTGAAAAAATAGGAATAACAGATGAAACAATAAAAAAATATTTAAGAAATAGATTGGAAAACTATATAGAAAATAAATTTTTAAAAGAACAGTTTAATTATTATAAAAAAGCTAGACCGTATATTTAGGGGGAATAATATGGAAGAATATAAAAGAATATTTAAACAAATAACCTTTTCGCTGTTAATAATAGTTATAATATTTTTTATTGGAATTATAGGATTTATGATATTAGAAGGATGGGATTTTTTTCAGTCTTTTTATATTACGGCGATAACTCTTTCAACCGTGGGGTATGGTATGCCAGAAAATATTTCTCGAGCAACCATAATATTCGATGCATTTTTAATTTTTTCCGGTATTTCTGTTGTTTTGTATTTGATTTCTTCACTAACAGCATTGTTTGTGGAAGGGGATTTTAAAAAGATAGGAGGAATATTGAAAATGATGAAACGTATAGAAAATATAACGAATCATTATATTATAGTAGGTGGGGGAAAAACTGGAAAATATATTATTGATGAATTTATAAAAACGAAAACACCTTATATAATTATAGAAAAAAATCAGGATAGAATGGATAAATTAATTGAAAAAGAAGAATATAAAAATATAAATTTTGTAATTGGAGATGCAAAAGATGAGGATGTATTAATAAAAGCAAAGATCTTTGAAGCAAAGGGGTTATTATTAACCTCTCCAAGTGATGTGGATAATCTATATATAGCCCTAACAGCCAAAACATTAAACCCATCATTATATATTGTATCAAATGCCACAAGTTCTGAAGAATTGAGAAAATTGTTATATGCAGGTGTGGATAATGTTATACTTCCGCCGGAAATAACTGGAAAAAGAATGGCGTTAATGGTTTCAAAACCAAATGTATTATCTTTTATTGAAAGTACACAAGTGGATTTTGGAGAAACGTTTGGATTTGCAGAAATAAGAATACCAGAAAATAGCTGGATGGTAGGAAAAGAATTTGGAGAATTAGAAATTTCAAAAACACTTGATATAATTGTAATGGCTATTAGAAGAAATGGAAAGGCAAAATATAATCCGAAATCTAACTTTAAAATAAAACCAAAAGATTCACTTATGGTTATAGGTGATCAAGAGGATATAGAAAAGTTAAGAAGATATGTAATAATGGCAAAAGATTAAAATATTGATTATAAAAGAAAAAGACATCAATTCACTAATGATTAACAAAAATTAACGGTATTGTAAGTTGACAAAAGGGAAGAAAGGTGGTAATATATATACTCGGACGCGGACGAAGAGCCGCGGGAAGGAAAGGAAAGCTCCTTGACAAGTGAACAGAGACACCCAGCGGAAGTAAAAAAGAGAGTGAGCGATCGAACTCGAAAAGTTGGATGGAGGGTTTGAT